>JAILRU010000025.1 GCA_024697945.1 Bacteroidaceae bacterium | reverse complement strand
CACTCACACAGATGCTGAGTCTATTCCTCATGGAGAATGTCGTGATGTTAAGGGAACTCCTATGGATTTTACTACACCAAAGGCTCTTTTCAAAGATACTGATGTTGATTACGACCAGCTTAACTGGGCCGGCGGTTTTGATCACAATTATTGCTTAAACAACCACACATTGGATAAACCATGTTGTACACTCGAAGATCCTGAGAGCGGCAGAAAAATGGAAGTTTATACTGATTTACCTGGCATGCAGCTCTATGCCGGCAATTATTTGGATAGCTCTTATATTGGCAAGGGTGACTTTGCTTACGACAAGCGCTATGGTGTTTGCTTTGAGTCTCAGTATTTCCCTAATGCCTTAAATATTCCATCATTTGAGCAACCAATCGCAAAGGCTGGCGTTAAAGCTCATTCAACAACAATTTATAAATTCATATAATTTCTAGGTTAAAAGACACAAGCGACTAACCATATCATATGCTGATTAGTCGCTTTTATAAAATCATCATTGCACTATTATTTTCACTGCATTAGTCTTATCCATTGCTTCTTCAAGACGCATTTACAGATCAATCTCCAGTCCGGAATAAATCTGATGCACCACACCTGCTCCAATCTCATCTCGCAAAATCTCGTATGCCTTTTGTCCAGTACAATGTCCCGTGTAAACTGCCTCACACGTGAGTGCCTTCATACGGTTTGCAAGCGCACGTACATCTTCATCCGATGTTTCATACAGATGGAACCCTCCGATCAAGGCACTGATTGGTTCTCCCGGGAATGTATTCGCCACCTCTGTAATGATGTTATCTGCGCCACCGTGAGAGCAGCTGTTTAAAACGACCAGTCCGCGCGACGTCTCAAACACAAGACTCTGCTCATGAGAAAAATCATCCGGAACCAGGTTTCCCGCCTCATCCATTACACACATATGGCTCTTTATGCCGATTTTTTCGAGATGCGGCGTCTTATGCGGAATCAGCCACACGCCATCGGTAATCTTATAATCACCATCCACTCTAACGAAACGTTCGCCGTAATCAGAAAGCATCCCATGGCGAAGGCCAATGTAGACCGGCGGCTCCTCATCTATCGCATAACAGTTTTCCTTTGTACTTTCGCGGATATAAAATGGAGCTGTTTTATTTATCTCAAAAAATGCGTCAATCCCGTCGGAGTGATCGTAATGCGCGTGGGAAAGCACACCGAATTCCACTTCAGAAAGATCAATCCCCATCATCTGCGCGTTCTTGATGATGCCGCCCTTTTGGCCTGCATCCAGAAGAATCTTATGGCCTTCATATTCAATATAGATGCAGAGCCCCCATTCGCAAATGAGATCCCCGCAGTTTTCATGTTCTGTATTATCAATCAGTATCCGTAGTTTCATAATATCCTTTCCGCACATTACCATCCATATGTTTTGTTTCCAGATGCATTCAGTTTGCTCACAGAGTCGGTCTTTAAAGCATTACTCGCACCGTTCGAACAATAGAGCTTATTGCCCTTGATATTGACTGTGCCGTTGAATGATGGTCACTTTTGTGACCCCTGTATTTGATATTTGTACTAATAACTCATTCCCAGAATAGATCATTTAAGGTCTTGTCCAACGCCTTGCATATTGAGATGCACAAACTGATCGTGGGATTATAATCACCTTTTTCAATTGCATTGATCGTCTGCCTGGAAACATTACACAGGTCTGCCAACTGCTGCTGAGAAAGATCCTTTGCTGCCCTTGCAGATTTCATATTAAGATTCTTCATGAATTTTCCTCCATCTTATCAATTGCACTCTTACCAATAAGCGCGATCAGTACAATTGCAAATGTAATTGTCAAAAGAACATTTAATGAAAAAGAAGTAGCAAAACCATCGTATGTTATTCCCTGACCACGATTTACAAATGCAGAAAGAGCATTACATGCAACAACTAAAATGTCTATAATGATAAAGCTTTTGATGTTAGCTCCAACCTGAACATAAGCGTCTTTGATTATGCAATATACTGAGTAGATAACTACACCTATCATTGCAATGGCAATCACTATCAGCTGTGGAGCTACTACATCTTTTGTCAGTCCATAAAAGAACAGGCCATATATCATGTTAAGACATATCGTTGCCCAGCAACCCAGATGCAACTGTCGCCGACAACCTTCACTTCTACTTCTTGGGCAACGCGGCTGTTACTGGAACGCTTACTGAAGGAGAAACCACTTCACTCAGCATCAGCATTGCCGACCAGAGCGGAAACCTGCCCGTGTTTTCCTACGGCGCTTCCGAACAGACTTACTCTGCTGCAAACACCAGCTATTCCGCCACGCTGAGGAACCAGTGCGCCTTGGTGAGGTTCGACCTCGTGAATCAAGGGGATTATACCGTTACCTTGTCAGGTGTGCCTACGCTGGCCACCGTTGACTTTGCCAACAATGCCATCCCAACACCAATACCACGGACGACATCACCCTTTATGGCGAGGAAGGAAACACCGCTATCAGATGGGCCATCCTGCTGCCTGGCACCAACCTTTCCCCTACCGTCCACACCGATTTGACTTGGAATGGAGAAGGCGAGCTGCCTGTCATGGGGAACAACACCTATATCAACTCAGGCCTCAGCATCACCAATCCTTTGCCCTTGCCTGCTGCGCCTGATGCCCAGTATGCTGTCAAGACAAGTGGTGACGAATTGACCCAATTCTCGGTGAGTGGGAATAAGAAGGTCTATTTCTCGAAGGCCAACCTGAGGTATGATGAATCCTCTGGGGTGTGGAGCTTCCACGAAAACCAGATTGACGGGTGCATTGGTTATGTGACTGGCAGTTATCCACAAGGATATAATGTGTCTCTTAATGGTACTAAAATGGACCGATTCAGCTGGGGTTTTCATTACCCTACTACTACAGGAGAAAGCGATTATGTGGATGGATCAACGAACCTGGACGTTAACGATGGAACAGACTGGGGATGTGCATTCAAGGCAGAGGGCTACAATGAAGGCACCAATTGGCGCACGCTGACCGCAGCGGAGTGGAACTACCTTCTCAATAATGCAAATAGAGGAAGCAAGCGTTTCATGAAGGTAACTTCTGGACTGTTTAACATAACCGCCCCAAACACTAATACGACTTACTATAGTTTATTTATAAGCGGCCTATTCATAGCACCTGATAACTTTGATCCCAGCAAATACTCTTTCACTTCAGGCTTCGCCAATAAAACATGGAACAATGCTACGGGTCAAAGTATAAACATAAACGATGTGAACACCCTTTTAGCAGCCGGATGTGTGTTTCTGCCTGCCTTGGGCTATCGTGATAGTAACGGGTACCAGGATTATTATTATTACTCTAGCAGCCCTACTAATACTAATTTCGTTGGTTACTATTGGTCGGCCACTGGTGGGCCACAGAATCCTGGGTCATCGCTAGCACCTAAAGCGGAGGCTTTGATGTTTGACAGAACGGCAAATACAATGCCAAGTAATAACGCCCAATTCCGCAATCTTGGCATGTGTGTCCGTTTGGTGTGGGATGCCAACTAAGCGGTTAGCAAGGAGGCGGGATTTCCAATTCCGCCAGCCGGGGGAAGGGAGATTTTCCATTCCCGCATGAAAATCGTAGAGACGTCACAGTGTGGCGTCTCTATGTGTTTTTTGCCTGCCGGGGTTTTCGGAATTCCAGCCCAAACTAATTTGTCATGTAGGTTGGTATTTAAGATACTCTATTTTGGCAAGCTCTACCCAAGGAGTTTCCAAGGTGATGGCAAGGACTTGGCAAGGAGTAGCCATAGTCTACCCATACTCTACCCATAGTGTAGCCATACTCTTGCCATACTTTAAAGTATGGCTACACTATGGCATCAGTATGGCATTAGTATGGCATCAGTATGGCATCTCCTTGCGAAAGGCGAAGGAAGTGCGGGAGAAGGGTGGGACTTTTCCGACAGGAAAAAACGGGTTTGGGGTCGAGAGGAGACCAATGGAACACTTATGGAGGGTAAAGGGAAACGGTAACTTTTTTCCTCAACCCACAGTCTCTTTCGGGAAAAAGGCGTACTTTTGCAAGTTATGTAATACAACACCATGTCTGAATCTTTCAAATCGAGTGCCCTTGAGGCCAATCTGGCACAGACCAGATACAAAGATATCTTCATCCCTGAAGAACACCAACAGTTTATTGCCCTTTCGGCCAAGTATTTTGGCATCAACAAAAGAGCCAAGGAATGCATCACAGAATATCACCATCCCTTATCTAACCATACCTTCGTCACTGAGGAACTGCGCAAGATGCTCATGGACGATTTCTGGTTCTATACCCGCGATGACATCCCTGCCGATGCTTTGCATATCCCCTTGGAGATGATGCATAGCCTGTTGAAGCCCGATGTGGCGGCCAAATTGCGTCTCAATGTCATCATCACTTTGATGGAGTTCGCCAATAAGGTCATTTCAGAGTCGCAAAAGCATACTGAATTGATCACTTTGGTTTTCGATATCCTGAATGATGCCTTTGAAAGCAACAAGGACATCTACATCTTGGCCACTAAGCATGCTGGCCGCTACCTCGACAAGGTGGCGAACGACGAGCGTTTCAACGCGCAGGCCTGCGCTTTGCTCCGTAGGATGCTGCAAGAGAACTACCGCTATTGGCAAGAGACCTCGCAGGTGGAGAATTGGGTGGAGAGCAAGAAGTCGTTGCTCGCTGATGAGGAAATCCAAAAGGTTTGTGAGGAGATTGGCAAACCCTATTTCGATCGTTTGGATGCGGAATTAGAGGCAGCCGACACATGGGCTAAGCTGATCGATTTGCCCCATTTTGAGCAGATAGCCAAGCGTTTCTCCGAATCCGAGCAGGCCTTCCCGCATTTCATCACCAAGTTCCATTATGTCTTCTTCCTCCTCCATTTGCCGGGTATGGAGAACCAGCGCGAGCGCCTTATCTGGAACATGGACCGTATGATGCGCGATGCCGTCGACGAAATGCCGCAGGAGGAGTTGATACCCTTCATCGACACAATCTTCGACCTCGCCGAGGAACTCAGGGCTGACTATATGTCGGCCGTGCTTGACTTCCAGCTTACATTAGGCCTGAAGATTATCGACGTCGACCAGACCGAGCAGAAGGAGATTGTCAACTACTTCGAGAAGAAACTCATCGCTTTCGGCTTCGTCACGCCAGGCAATGTGTTTGTGGGTGAGGATTGGCAACTCTCGGTGGACGAGAACCATATCAAGAACATCCGCGTTTGGTTGGAGTTGATAGAGCATGCGACAACACCGATGGACAAGCTACTCTCCGCCTTGATTGTCAATTTGAAGTTGGGCGGCATCTTCCTTAGTGATACCGACCTCTTCCAACGTGAGATTACCAAGGTGCTGAACTCCAACATCACGCCCTATTATAAAAAGGTAAAACAGCTGACACGCATCTTCCCCGTCTATTTCAACGAGATTGGCGCCGAGGGCGAGATCCGTAACGTGACCACCAATATGGACGAGATTTCAGGCCGTCAGGATAAGTTGGTGCATTTCCTTCGTAAACAGGTGCATACCGAGAGTAACAACACACTTATTGGCTTGACTTTCGATGTGTTCAAGTTCTGGAGCGATGGCAACCTCGACTTGCTGAAGCCTATTCTACCCAACAATGTTTTTGAGAGCATCGACAAGGAAAGCACCTGGTTTGTGCCTATCCACAATCTCGTGCAGACCATGTGCGAGATATCCTGCCTTAACCCCGAGGATGTGCTGATGCTTTCGCGTGATGACTTCGAAAACCTTATCGGTTCCGCCGCCCGACGCCTCGAATTGGAGGATGACCTGTATCAACGCGAGCGTGCCCGTTTGATGGACACCCGCGATCTTTATGCCTATCTTCGTGAGAAATACAGCTTCGAGTCGGTCAATATCTTCAGCTCGTTGCGCAGTTTCCCCTTCATCCCTGATGAGGAGATCGACAAGTTCGAGAAGGTGTATAAAGCCAAAGACTTCGGCAAGTCGCTGACCATGATCTACGCCTTCATGGACAAGCTTAAGAGCGTGATTTTCAGTCCCGAACAAAGCGAAGGATGGGAGAATATCTATCACAAGCGCCATATCGCCATCGGCATCCCGTCGATGTATGGCACCTATCGTGAGAACAAATTCGAAGCCATGGGTCTGACCTTCCGTTTGGAGCGAGTGGCCACCCAACTCATGGAGAAGGTGGTGCAAAGCATCAACCTCGAGTATATCTCTGAACGCACCCTGAACCAAATCTATAGGATTCTTGAATATTTCCGCAACGGTCTCGAGCTCGATGGCATCACCAACCAGAGCCTAAACCAAAAACTCGATATGTTGCGCTATTCGCTGACTTCACGCAGCTTCTCCTTTGGACAATACATCAATATCTTCCAGTTCATCGCTGAAGACGTTCGCCGCATCATCATCAAATACTTCCTCAAGTCATATGAATATCCGTTGAAGATTGTCATTCCACAACTCTTCGACCCCGAAGGGAAACTCAACGAACGCGAGACGACAGCCTTGATCAGCAAGAAATCGGAAGAGTTCCACCGTGATCTGCTCTCCGATGCCTTCCTGATGCAGCCCTTGGATAACTTCATCGGCCGCATCCTGGCATCGTTGCGCAATATGGAGACTACCCTCAACGAGAAGCTCATCAGCGACATCATGACCTACAATTCGGAGATGCTGATCAGCCCGTTCTGGGAGCGGACGC
>JAILRU010000011.1 GCA_024697945.1 Bacteroidaceae bacterium | reverse complement strand
AAATACCTCTCCGAAGTGTGCAAGAAGGTAAGTGGATTCCCAGCCAACTACTGGATTAACCGCTTCACCGTGCTTGACATCAGCCGCCAGTTGCGCGACAAGAAACGCTCGTTTACCGAACTCACCGACCTCTACGGATTTTCCTCACCCAGTTACTTCAGCCGCTACGTGCAGAAGTATCTTGGTGCCTCGCCTACAGACTTTAGGGAATAAGAAAAGGAAAAAAGTGAATGAAGACCCGTAATTATTATCAAAATAGTTACGGGTTTTCTTCGTACCTTTGCACCCAGTTAATAATTGGTTAAAGATATGAAGAAATTGATGATTCTCGCAATGTTGGTCATGGGTAGTATGACGGCATTTGCACAGGTGAGTAAGGAGGAGCAGGAGTTAATCGACCTCTCGAATCAGAAGTGGGCTTGGATGGCAGAGAAGAATGCCGACCGTCTGGCGGAGTTGTTCTTGGACAATGCGCAGTTCGTCCACATGGGTGGCGGCTGGGGCAAGCAGCAAGAAGTGGACATCATCCGTTCGGGCGGCATCTGGTACAAGCATGCCGACATCCATTCGCAGGAGGTGAAGTTTACGGACAAAATCGTCGGCACGGTGTATAGCAGCATCCACCTGACATCGGAGGTGGGCGGTCGTCAGGTGCGTTTCCCGTTCATGGTGAGCGAGGTGTATATCCGTCAGCCGAAGGGTTGGGGACTGTCGTCGCTCATCTTCACGAAGTTGGCTGAACCTGACCCGCGATTCGAGCCTGCACTGACTTTGGGTGAAGGACTGCGGATGCCACAGTTCGGCCTCGGCACCTATCAGATGAGCAACGAGCAGGCGAAGGCGAGTGTGTTGGCTGCCCTCCGCATGGGCTACCGCCACATCGACACGGCTCATGCCTATCAGGACGAGCGCGGTGTGGGTGAGGCTGTCAAGGAGAGCGGCATCCCCCGTCAGGACCTCTGGATTACGAGCAAACTCTGGCCTAGTGAGTATGGAGAGGGAAAGACTAGCGAGGCTATTGATAAGATGCTGGAGCGATTGCAGACGGACTACATCGACCTGCTCTACGTGCATCAGCCAATGGGTGATTTCGTCGGGGCGTGGAAGGATATGGAGAAGGCCGTCAGTGCCGGGAAGGTTCGTGCACTGGGCATCTCCAACTTCGATGCCACCGATTCTGTTTTCAACCTCATCATGGAGAAGGCAGAGATCAAGCCCGTTGCCCTTCAGATAGAGTGTCACCCTTACGCCCAGCGCCTCGACATCCGCAAGAAGGCGGCTGAGTATGGCTTGCAGGTAGAGTGCTGGTTCCCGTTGGGTGGGGCCATGAGTCAAGGTGCATTGCTGAAAGACCCCGTCATCGTGAAGATTGCCGAGCGTCACCACAAGTCGCCCGCGCAGGTCATCCTCCGCTGGCATCTGCAGGAAGGTCTCTCCGTCATCCCCGGCTCGCGCAATCCGCAGCACATCATGGAGAATGCCCGGATATTCGACTTCGCCCTCTCCGATGCCGACATGCTGGCCATCCGTTCGCTGAACAAGGAGCAGCGCTTCTTCAACATGGACTACAAGCAGGCCGAGCAGTTCATGCTGAATTGGAAAATCGAAGATTAATATCTAACGACAATAACAATAATAAATATGAATACTATAAAGTTTTACAACGGCGTCGAGATTCCACAGATAGGATACGGCGCAATGGTGGCTCCTGCAGACACGGAGCGACTGGTGAGCGAGGCACTGAGCACAGGTTACCGCATGATTGACACGGCTCAGTCGTATATCAACGAGACCGAGGTGGGCAATGCCGTCCGCAAGAGCGGCATCAGACGTGAGGACATCTTCCTCGTGTCGAAGGTCTGGTTCGGCAACTACGGTTATGAGAAGGCCAAGGCATCGATAGACGAGAGCCTGCGCAAACTCCAGACTGACTACATCGACCTGATGCTGCTACACCAGCCCTACTGTGACCGCTACGGCGCATGGCGGGCCATGGAAGAGGCCTACCGCGCGGGCAAGTTGCGTAGCATCGGTGTGGCCAACTTCTATCCCGACCACCACATCGACCTGGCTATGAACGTGGACATTAAGCCGATGGTGAACCAGGTGGAGACACACGTGTTCTGTCAGCAACAGAAGCCGCTGGAGTATATGAACGAGTTGGACTGTCGCATCATGGAATG
>JAILRU010000061.1 GCA_024697945.1 Bacteroidaceae bacterium | reverse complement strand
TAACTTTGTGCGCTGGCATTGGAATAATGAGTCTTTTTGTTTCGCACCTTAAAGATACTAATTTCTTGCGACATATGCAAGAATCCAATGCCTTCTTTGCACATATACATTCACATTTTAATTAACTCCCGAAACTTCAATTATCTTAAAATAACGTGAGTTCGACGAATTCATGTTAGAACAAGGTGAGTTGATTGTCAGTATATTTAACGACCTGTATTGCCGGTTTCTTCGGGAAGCAGCAGTATGCCGCGATAGCTGATATGGCATTGTCGAAGAAGTTATCGAAACACCTATGTCTGGAGTGCTCCACCTGTGCGATGTTCTTCAGCTCGTCGTTAACTGTTTCGATAATAGCCCTTTTCCTGAGCAGCACTCTGTCCGACACAGTCATTAGCGCCCCTTTCATGTTGCTCTTCAGCTTGGTGATGAGTTGTATTCCGTCCACAAAGAGTTTTCTGAAAAGGTCCTTGCTGACATATCCCTTGTCACCTACGAGCTTGCCGTAGAGGAAATCCGTGAATGCCTTGTATTCCAGCGGCTTCCTGTCGTCCACGTCTCCGGGCGTAATCATGAAGTTGAGCAGTTCGCCCTTCTCATTGCAGATGAGGTGGAGCTTGAAGCCGAAGAACCAGCCCATCGAGCACTTCCCTCGCTGGGCAATGCCTTTGAAGACCTTATGAATACGAATGCGCTGGTTCTTGCACACACGCAGCGGGGTGCTGTCCACGAAACTGATGCCCGTGCATTTGCCCAAAAGCACCTTCTTGATGAAGATTGTCAGGGGAATGGCTACGGTGCGCTCCAGCTCCACGAAGCGGTTGTAGGAGACGACATGGGGGAAGAGGTGGCGAAGGTGCTTGCAGACGTGCTCCACATAGAAGTGCTTGAGGCAGCGGTAGCCTGAGTCATGGAAAAGTATCATGATTAGCATAACTTCAGCCTTCGAAAGCGTGCCGTCGCGATGATATTTGCGCTTGGAAGGGTCTTCTATGGTATATTTCTTCGTCAAACGATCAAAAAACTTGCAGAATTCATCCGCCATAAAGAAAATTTCCGTAACTTTGTCCTCGGTGAGCATAGCGATTATTGTTTGTACTACTTTATGTTTGAGCACTATAAATGTACAACAATTTTCGCTAATCACCAAATTTTCAGACAATTAATTTCATCAAACTCACGTTAAAATAAGACACAGACTTTCTTGGATTTCGCACCATTGATGTTCGTTGAAAGTACTTTTGCTCGGAAATACTCAAATATATTTGGTTTTTATCTTACTTAATCGTACCTTTGTGCAATCGAAACGACTATTTATGCATACTTTCTCTATCATAATTCCCCATCATGAGATACCTGCGCTGCTGCAGCGATGTCTCGATTCCATCCCTGATGTACCAGAGGTGCAGGTCATTGTGGTGGATGACAACAGTTCGGAACAGAAAGTGGATTTCGAGCAATTCCCCGGTCTCAACCGGAAGTACACGCAGTGCATCTTCGACAAGGAGGGCGGTGGTGCCGGTCATGCCCGCAACATCGGACTGAGGCATGCTGACGGCAAGTGGCTGGTGTTTGCCGATGCCGATGACTTTTTCACAAAGAATGCCTTCCAGATACTTGACAATCACAAGGACGTTCCCTACGACATTGTCCTTTTCAAGGCAGACAGCGTGGATTCCGACGACTATTCTCCGTCCGACCGGCACCTGAAACTCAACAAGGCCATAGACAAGGTACTGGGGGGCGACTTCACAGCGAAAGAGGCTGTGCTGACGGAGCCTGGTCCTGTTTGCAAGATGTTCCGAAAAGACCACATCCAGCAGAAGGAAATTCTTTTCGACCAAGTGCAATCTTCCAACGATGTGATGTTCGTCGTAAAAGCCACATGCTGGGCTGCTAATGATGGGGTGACGGTAAGCAACGAAGTGATTTATGTGATAACGTCACGGAAAAACAGTCTTTACACCACAAGAGGGAAAGATCCTCGCAACTACCTCTGTCGCCTTGATGTGCGGATACGCCGCAATAAATTTTACGACGAGAATCCCTACACCACACCACAGGGAGACATCGTCCACTACGAAAAGACACCCATCATCGTGCAGGTGCTGCGCGCCCTGAAATTCGGTCCCAAGACATTCTGCAAGGCTTTAATCCTTGCCATCAGACAGGGGGCTCTCTTCTCGGGCACGTCGGTAATCTTCAAGAAATTACTTCATCGCTCCACTGCGCTATGACCGAGATATCCGTCATCATCCCCACATACCGCCCGGAATCATATTTCCGTGAATGTCTTGACTCGCTCTGGAAGCAGACTCTCGGCCACAGCTGCTTTGAGGTGATTATCGTACTCAACGGATGCGATGAGCCTTACCGCAGTAATATAACGACCTGGCTGAAAGAAGCGCCGAGCGACATTGATGTCCGCCTCTTGCAGACAGACAAGGGCGGTGTGTCGAATGCCCGGAACATGGGAATTAAAGAGGCACACGGCAATTATATTGCCTTCATAGATGACGATGACTGGCTTTCCGACAACTATCTGGAGAATCTGCTTCGCCTGTCGGATGATGGCACGATTGTCGTTGCCAATGTTAAGAATTTCGACGAGAATAATTCCAAGTATATCGATGACTACATTGCCAGAGCATACAAGAAAAACGCCTGCCGAAAGAAGATTACGCTGATGTCGGGACGCAGTTTTTTCTCCAGCTGTGCCTGCAAGATTATCCCAAAGCGTGTCATCGGTAGCCACCGCTTCAACACCCGTTTCTCGCAGAGCGAGGATGCTCTCTTTATGGCTACGCTCAGCAAGAATGTGAGAGCCATCTCGCTTGCTCCATCTGATACTATCTATTATCGCCGCACACGAAGTGGTTCTGTGCGCCACCGCCGGTCGAAACTGCAGGCAACGGCGGATGTTTTGAGGACGAGTGTTGCTTTTGCTGGCATCTACCTCTCCGACATGCGCCACTACCACCTGCCATTTTTCCTTACCCGCATCTTGGGGCTGGTGAAAAATATGTTCAGGAAGTGACGGCTGTAGTTTGCATCTGCTCGATGTGACTGTTGGGGAAGAATTGTGCGTGCTGGCTCCGGGGGATGCCCATGCTGTCAATGTTCCGCAGCTTTTCGACAAACACATCCTTTGCGAGCATCAGGGAACGGCTCCTTTTCTTTTTCATCATCACTATCGTATAGCCCACCGCTGTCACATATTTGATGAGTCCCGACTTCACCCTGTAGGTCATAGCATGGAAGAGCAATGTACCTTTCCGTTCGCCCTCGCCAACGCACTGCCGCCAGATGTTTCCAGCAGCACAAGCGGGCTGCATGAATACGGCTCCAGCACCCTTAATGTAGCGGAAACGCTCCACATGCTCGAATACATTAAAAGCTGGAGGACTGAATGGCCCTTCAGAGAAGCCGTGAAAGTCGTAATCTACGGGATGGAATGTGGGGTTTAAGTACTGTATGTGGCTGAACGTGTTGGCATAGGCATTACCTTCGCCACCCATCATATCGGCAAAGTGGCTGTGCAGGATGATATCGTAGAATGTGCAGTCGCAGGTATGGCAATAGACTTTCAATGCCTGGTGTCCGTCGTAGCCACTAACATCGACATGCTGCACCGTCACCTCGCGACTATCTTGTATGTAAATCGGGTTGGTGAAGTTCCTTATCTCCACATCTTCTACTGTGGAATGTGCTGTTCGCTTCATGTTGATGGCGTTCCAACCATAGTCCATCTCCTGCGCCTGACCGATTGTGTAGTAAAGCGGCATTCCGTGATGGTGGAACAATCCATTCCAGCGGCTACCTATACGCAGATGACGGATATGGATGTCTTCCAACATGTCTGCATTGAAAATGGCTGGTTCATACTCCAAGGGACAATTGTACAACAGGGGACGCACCAACTCTATTGTATGTGCATCGATGACTCGCTTGACCTCAATCAGCCACTGGAGCGACGGGGCCTTCTCCTCGCCTGCTCGGTGGGCTGTAATCCACTCTGGCCGCAACTCTTCCATACCCAGCAGATCCTTAATGAGCTGGCCATCAGGTGTGTTATACATCCCCAACAAGATGTATTTGCTCACTCTCGAACTATCCTCCACTTGTAGCTGTGTACTGCCTGCTGTAGCATAGGCGGTAACTTTTGTGGCAAATGGCGGCGTAAGAATCTTGCCGTCACCACCTGGGTCAGAGAGTGAACCACTTTCCAAATGTATGCCCTTGGGATTAAGGAAGTCCAGCCCCCAGAACTGATTGCTGGGCTGAAGGGCTTCGCCTGTTGTAATAAAGAACGGTGATATCCAGGGATTGCGCTCACCACACACTGTGGTACCACAGTTGATAAATTCAGTCAAAAGCTGTCCTTGGTCATCGCACTCGCCCTCTAAAGTGATGTGCGAATGGTTGATTTGGAGGAACTCCTTCTTTCCACCCATATTGAACAGATATCGGCCACGGGGAAAGAACAGCGTCCCCCCACCCTGCTGACCTACTTTGTCGATAAGGGTCTGTACGTCGTGTAGCACATCAAGCCCTGTGTCAGGCATGATGCCGCATCCTGCAACGTTTATTCGGGGAAGTGCTTTCGATATAGGCTCTTTTATTGAATCGATGCCATTTACTGCTGTTTCTACGCATCGGTGGTTAGACTTTCTGACCATTCTGCACGCGATGAAAAAAGGTTTACTATGAACAATACCAAATGGGCTGTTGCGCATGTAAAGACCCATACCGAGAAAAGGCAGCAAGGGATATGTTCCTCCTGTCTTTAGTCCGATGGCCACCGCCATTGCAATACCCAAAACCACCCGCCATACTACAGATACCCATAGGGCTGTGGGTGACAGACGCGAAAGTAGCCACTCTGAGAATAAACAGATGATGATGCCAAGCATCGCTTCTACGATGACGTATGTGTTGAACTGTATCACAACAATGTCATAGGCGATGATGATGAAAGCCAGCACGGTTGCTACGAAGGTCATAGTTTGCGGCCACTGCGCTCTGTAATTGATGCGACCTGTCAATAGCGAAAACTCCGACAATTGGATTTGTGCCCCTATAAAGGTTGCCAATATTGCAAAGATACTATAAAGAATCAACATATCATTTGAAGATTATCAGTTTATTTAATAATCAATAGCCAACTGTTAGTTTATCAGTTGACTATCGATTATTCTTGATACATTCGAATCTAGCCGAAACGTGTCTCACAAACATGGTCGAGAAGTGAGAATATTCTCTACGGAGAATAGCGTCTGGCGAAATCTTGCCAAATGTGGCTGTTACGGCGATTGGCTATCTTGTTACGGATACACTTGATGAAATAGGACGGGAGGAAGAAGGTAAAGAGATAGGCATAGGAGTGTAGCTTGTTGTAGCCGAAGATTTCCTGATACACCGCAGCATTGTACTTTACCAGCGACAGTTTGTTATGGGAGATGGAATTGGGGTGCAAGCGGTAAATACCAAGCGGCTCTTCAAAGGCATAGGCATTACCAACCTTTTGGTGTATCTTCAGCACATAGGCCCAGTCTTGGCGTTTGCGTTGCAAAGGCATCATCATCTTCGGACAGCGTTTCGTGTCATAGATAACTGTGAGGAAACCTATTTTATCGTCGCGTTTAGTATTGATGAGTGTTTGCTTCTTAGGAGCAATGATTATTCCGTTGACCGTTCCGTCTTCACTACAAGTATAATAACTGGCATAGGTAAAAACATAGTCATGGCTTTGCATGAAGGCCAGTTGCTTTTCCAACTTTTCAGGAAGCCATCGATCATCACTGTCACAAAACGCAATATATCGTCCGCGGGCTTCCGAAATACATTTATTCCGGGTGGCACCCGTACCCAGATTCTCTTCTAAACAAAAAACACGGATGCGAGAGTCACGAGCCGCATAATCCTTGATAATGGCCTGAGAACCGTCTGTCGAGCAGTCATCTGTAATAATAAGTTCCCAGTTCTTGTATGTTTGTGATATAATACTATCTATGCTTGCTGCAATATATTTTGCCCCGTTATAGGAGGGCATAATTATAGAGACCAATGCTTCTTCCATATCCGATTACTCGTTACCTTGAAGGTAATGCTTTTATTTCTCAGCTTTCTTCGATGAACGCTTGCGGGAGCCCTTCTTAGCCACTTCCTGGTTCTCGGAAGGCAGGCCTGCCAGATCGCGGTCAATCATAATGCGGCCGCAATACTCACAAACGATAATCTTCTTACGGCTACGGATGTCAAGCTGACGCTGTGGTGGAATCTTGTTGAAGCAACCGCAGCATGCATCGCGTTGTACTGAAACAATACCAAGGCCGTTACGGCTGTTGCGACGGATACGCTTGAAGGCATTGAGCAAACGGGGTTCGATGGTAAGCTCCAAGTTCTTGGCACGCTCACGGAGCTTTTCCTCCTCAGCCTTTGTCTCACTGATGATTTCCTCCAGTTCCTCTTTTTTGGTTTCAAGCATCACACGGCGGTCGTTGACGTCAAGGTTGCAACGCGTCATCTCCGCCGTCTTTGCCTCAACAATCTCTTTTGCCTCGCGAATCTTCTTCTCATGGAGCTGGTTATCAAGGTCTGCATATTCCACCTGCTTTGTCAAGCTGTCGTATTCACGGTTGTTACGGACACTATCCATCTGCTTATTATAGCGCTCGATATTGGCGTTATTCTCAGCAATTTTTCCATTACGTTCATTGATTTCGCGCTTCAGGGTGGTGATGTCGGTATTAATCTTCTCGATGCGGGTTGTCATACCTTCGATTTCATCCTCAAGGTCCTGTACTTCCAGGGGCAGCTCGCCACGAAGCGTCTTGATGCTGTCAATCTCCGAAAGCATGCTCTGCAAAGCATACAGATTCTTGAGTTTCTCCTCTACAGTGTAGTCAGCAGGATCTCTCCTTGTTCTTTCTCTTGCCATCTTTTTATTTGTTTAAAGAAATACTATTTACGATTTAATTAATGTTTTGACATTTAACGGTTTATCATCCTGCCCCTCCTTTCCGGGGAGAGGGTTAAAGATACTTGATCGGATTCGTGCAGAGTGTCGTCTTGAAGAGCGGCAACCGAGGACACCTCTCACCTATTATTGAATTGAATATGTCCATCGTGTATTGCTCACTCTGGTAGTGACCGAGCACACCAATCTGTATCTGACCATCATGTCCGAAATACTGATGATAGTGCATCTCCCCTGTCAGGAAGGCATCAGCTTGCGCGCGTATAGCCTCTTCCAGCAGGAAATCCCCTGCCCCGCCGCAGATGGCGACACTCTCTATGGGACGCCCCAACAGCTCATTGTGCATCAGGCATTCCACGCCGAAAGCCTGTTTCACACGCTGCAGGAAGGCCAACGAATCCTCTCCCTCGGGCAGATAGCCTATCACACCCGAACCAGCCTGCACGGTGTGAGCCCTTGAACCGATGCCTACCGCCACCTGTCGCGGCTGCAACAGCACCACATCCACCAGTCCCAGACGCTCTGCCATCATGTAATTGACCCCATCCACAGCTGCATCCAGATTGGTATGCGCCGAATAGATGGCAATGTCATTCAGTAATGCCATACGCACGCAGCGCTGCACGGCATCAGCATCCGTCAAATGCTTCAGACCATGAAAGATGAGCGGGTGGTGCGAAACAATCATGTTGCACCCCAACTCCAGAGCCTCCTGTATCACCCCTTCGGTAACATCCAGGCACAATAAAGCCCCTGATACTTCCGCCTCCGTCAATCCAACCTGCAAGCCTGCATTATCATAGCTTTCTTGCAGAGGCAAAGGCGCGAAATCTTCAAGGGCGTTGATTACGTCTTGAACTCTCACACTCATACGAATAGTATGTTTTCGCCTGCAAAGATACAATAAAAAGTGAAAAGTGAAAAATGAAAAGTGAAAAATTATTCGCTTACATGCTGTTTTGACCCTTTTCAACAATTCTTTAATCCCTAATCTTTAATCTTTAATCTTATTTTCATACCTTTGCACTCTCAAAGAGCAAAAGCAGATATACACCATGGACTATGGACTGACTTTCCTGCCCGCAGAATGGCATGAGCAGAGTGCCGTGCAACTGACTTGGCCCCATAGTGGCACCGATTGGCGTCCCACTTTGGAGGCCGTAACACGCTGCTACCTTGATTTGGCAAAAGCAATATGCATGCGCGAACAGCTTATTATCGTTACGCCTGAGCCTGCCCATATCAGGTTATTGCTTCAGGACACATTGTCTGTCAAGCACATGAACCGCATTTCTTTTTGCAAGATACCCACCAACGACACATGGGCTCGCGATCATGGCTTCATCACATTGCTCACTCCGGACGGACCCCACCTGCTCGACTTCAGATTCAACGGATGGGGAGAGAAATTCATTGCCGACTTAGACAACCAGATATGCCGTAGAATGGTAGAACAGAACATCCTATGCGGGCACTACGAAGACCATCTGGACTTTGTGCTCGAGGGTGGCAGTATCGAGAGTGACGGCTGCGGCACCATCCTTACCACCAGCCAATGTCTGCTTGCTCCCCATCGCAACCAACCGCTGTCGCAGACACAAATCGAGGAGCGGCTGCTCACTGCGCTCCATGCCAAGCGCATCCTTTGGCTCGACCACGGCTACCTTGCAGGAGACGACACCGATAGCCACATCGACACATTGGCCCGCTTCTGCCCTAACGACACAATCACCTATGTGCAGTGCCTCGACCCAAGCGACGAACACTATGCAGAACTGCACCTCATGGAGGCACAGCTGCAGATGTTCCGCACGATTGAAGACAAGCCCTTTCGCCTCATTCCATTGCCAATGGCAAAGGCATGCCACGACGAAGATGGAACCCGTTTGCCTGCAACATACGCCAATTTCCTCATCATAAACGGAGCAGTCCTGATGCCCACCTATGGCGACCCGGCTAACGACAGCCGGGCCGAAGCACAACTCCGCAAGGCCTTCCCCCATCACGACATCATCGGCATCGATTGCTGTCCTCTCATCACCCAGCACGGCAGCCTGCACTGCTGCACCATGCAGTTCCCCGTAGGGACGCTTTAGTTTAAAGTTTAAAGTTTAGAGTTTAGAGTTAAGTAAATGAAAGTCGGAATCATACAGCAAAGCTGCACAGCCAGCATCGCAGAGAATCGCGCAAAGCTTGCCGCAAGCATTGCCGAGTTAGCCAAGCAGGGCGCACAGCTCGTCGTCCTTCAAGAATTGCACGACAGCCTTTACTTCTGCCAGACAGAAGACACAGCCAATTTCCGCTATGCCCTTCCCATCCCTGGTGAGGCCACAGAGTTCTATTCTAAGGTAGCAATGGACAACCATGTTGTACTCGTCACAAGTCTCTTTGAGCGCCGTGCCGCAGGACTCTACCACAACACGGCAGTCGTCTTCGACACCGACGGCAGCATAGCCGGTATGCAACGCAAGATGCACATCCCCGACGACCCCGCCTACTACGAGAAGTTCTACTTCACGCCCGGCGACCTCGGTTTCCACCCCATCCAGACAAGCATAGGCCGGCTCGGCGTACAAGTCTGCTGGGACCAGTGGTATCCCGAAGGTGCGCGCCTCATGGCCATGCAGGGAGCCGACCTCCTCATCTACCCCACTGCCATCGGTTTCGAGAGCACCGACACCCCAGCCGAGCAGCAACGACAACGTGACGCATGGATTACCATCCAGCGCAGCCATGCCATAGCCAACGGCATACCCGTCGTCAGCGTCAACCGCGTCGGCTACGAACCCGACCCAAGCGGAGCAACAGGTGGCATACAGTTCTGGGGCAGCAGCTTTGTCGCCGGACAGCAGGGCGAGCTGCTCTATCAGGCAAGCCAAACAGAGCAAGAGACTGCCGTCATCGACATCGACCTCCAACGCACAGAGACCGTCCGCCAGTGGTGGCCATTCCTCCGTGACCGCCGCATCGATGCCTACGACGACCTCACCCGTCGTTTTGCGGATTAGAGAATTTCGGAATAACGGAATAACGTCATAACGAAATCAAATCGTAAATAGTAAATCGTCAAATCGTAAATAACAAGGATGTCCAGCACACTAAGGTTCCAGATAGTAGGCGAGGCCTTCAGCAAGCGGCCCGTCGAAGTGCCCCACCGCAAGGAACGACCCAGCGAGTTCTTTGCCAAATACGTATTCACCCGCCAAAAGATGTCCCAGTATCTGCCCGCTGATATCTACAGGAAAATGTGCGACGTCATCGATGGCAAGGCAGCCCTCGACATGGCCACAGCCGATTCCGTGGCAGCAGGTATGAAGAAGTGGGCGATGGAGTTGGGCGCAACGCATTGCACCCATTGGTTCCAGCCCCTGACAGAAGGCACCGCCGAGAAGCACGACGGCTTCGTCGAGCACGACGGCCAGGGTGGCATGGTAGAGGAGTTCACTGGCAAACAGCTCGTCCAGCAGGAGCCCGACGCCAGCTCGTTCCCCAGTGGCGGCATCCGCTCCACCTTCGAGGCACGCGGCTACAGCGCTTGGGACCCCACCAGTCCCGTTTTCGTCCTCGGCGACACACTGATGATACCCACCATCTTCATCTCCTACACCGGCGAGGCACTCGACTACAAGGCCCCACTCAAGAAGGCGCTCAATGCCGTTGATCGTGCCGCCACCGCCGTAGCCCGCTATTTCTACCCCGACGTCACCCGCGTCGTCAGCAACCTAGGCTGGGAGCAGGAGTACTTCCTTGTCGATGAAGGTCTCTATGCTGCACGTCCCGACCTCCTCATGACGGGTCGTACCCTACTCGGACACGATAGCGCCAAGAATCAACAGATGGACGACCACTACTTCGGCTCCATCCCCATGCGCGTCGCCGCCTTCATGAAGGACCTCGAAACAGAAGCGCTGGAACTCGGCATCCCCTGCAAGACACGCCATAACGAGGTGGCGCCCAACCAGTTCGAGTTGGCACCCATCTTCGAGGAGACGAACCTTGCCGTTGACCACAATATGCTCATCATGAGCCTAATGAAACGCACGGCCCGCAAGCACGGGTTCCGTTGCCTCCTGCACGAGAAGCCCTTTGCCGGCATCAACGGCAGCGGCAAGCATTGCAACTGGAGTCTCGCAACCGATAATGGCATCCTGTTGCACGCTCCCGGCAAGACACCCCTCGACAACCTGCGCTTTGTCACCTTCATCGTCGAGTCCCTCATGGGCGTTTACAGGCACAACGGACTCCTCAAAGCCTCCATCATCAGCGCCACCAACGTTCACCGCCTCGGCGCATCCGAAGCACCGCCGGCCATCGTGTCAAGCTTCCTCGGCGGACAACTGAGCGACCTCCTCGAACACTTGGAAAACAGCACCGACGACGAGCTCATCAGCCTCTCCGGCAAGCAGACACTCAGCCTCGACATCCCCCAGATACCCGAACTGACACAAGACAACACCGACCGCAACCGTACCTCGCCCTTCGCCTTCACCGGCAACCGCTTCGAGTTCCGCGCCGTGGGCAGTCAACAGAACTGCGCCGCAGCCATGATAGTCCTCAACACCGCAATGGCAGAGGCACTTACCGACTTCAAGACGCGCGTCGATGCCCTTATTGCGGACGGTATGGAGCCCATGAAGGCAATCCTTCGCATTGTTCGCGAAGACATCAGGACCTGCAAGCCCATCCGCTTCGACGGCAACGGCTACAGCGAGGCCTGGAAGCAGGAGGCAGCCCATCGAGGCCTCGATGTCGAGACCAGCGCACCCCTCATCCTCGACCAGTACCTCAAGCCCGAGACCGTCCGGATGTTCTCGCGCATGAACGTCCTGACAAAGGCCGAGCTGGAGGCACGCAACGACATCAAGCTCGACACCTATATAAAAAAGGTACAGATTGAGGCACGCATCTTCGGCGACATCTGTATGAACCACATCATCCCCATTGCCACACGCTACCAGACACAGCTCATCGACAACGTGCGTAAGATGAAGGCCATCCTCCCAGCCGAAGAAGCCGATCGCCTGAACCGTCCCAACCTGAGCCTTATCAAGCAGATGGGCGAGCACAACGCTTTCATCATCGAGAACGTGGAGCGCCTCATCGAGGCACGCCGAGTCGCCAACCGCATCAAGGACGGTCGCGAGCGAGCCATTGACTACCACGACAACGTAGCGCCTCTCATCGAGGCAATTCGTTACCACGTTGACCATCTGGAACTCATCGTCGATGACGAACTCTGGCCCCTCCCCAAGTACCGCGAAATGCTGTTCATACACTAACCGCAAATCATAAATATTTACTATTTGACTATTTACTATTTACCATTTATGTACTATTTGACTAATGGGCTATTTACTAACCGGCGAATGGAAAATCGTTAAATAACAAAATCGTAAATCAATCGTAAATCGTAAATACAATAGGATGACTAAATATCTTGATTGTTTCATCGACTTCGACGACACGCTCTACGACACCCACGGGAATGCCGTCATAGCACTGGAGGAACTGTTCCAGCACTTCCAACTCGGCCAGTGGTTCCCCGACCCGCAGCAGTTCTACGATGCCTACTGGGATGCCAACATCGACCTCTGGTCGCGCTATTCCCGTGGAGAAATTACCCGCGACTACCTCATCGTCGAACGCTTCCGCCGTCCTATTTGCATGAGTGAAGAGTTAAGAGTTAAGAGTGAAGAATCTCCCTCTGAATTCAGAGACTACTGCCTGCAGGTGAGCGACAAGTTCCTGGACTTCTGCGCCGACAAGCCCGGCGTGGTGGATGGTGCACACGAACTGATGGACTATCTGAGAGCGAAAGGCTACCGCCTGCACATGTGCAGCAACGGGTTCCACGAAGTGCAGTACCGCAAACTTGCCGCCTGCGGCTTGCGCGACTACTTCCAGACCATTATCCTCAGCGAGGATGCAGGCGCCAACAAACCCTCGCCGCAGTATTTTGACTACGCCTTCAGGACATCAGGCGCCCGCCGCGATACCACGCTGATGATTGGCGACAACCTGCAGACCGACATCCTCGGAGCCCGTGACGCCGGCCTTGACGCCATCCTCTTCAACCGTTGGAACGTCGAACCGTCCGACATCCCTACCCACACAGTCACAGCACTCCGCGACATCATGAATATCTTGTAGGGGCGGTCTTATATAGAGGACATTCACCCTCGGCATCCGATTTACAGGCTTGCCGAGGGATTTTTGTGCCGTTTTCCGCGACTTACTGGCCGAAACTGCTGCCAGCGTGATGCCGAGGGCGACCTTCTCTTTCATCGCTCTCTCAACCACCGCGCAAACACGGGGTCAGAGATAAACACATCGCGACCATCCAACTCAATGAGGTCGCGCTCCAGCAGCGCATTTTTCAGACGGGGAATATTGGACGGGCTGCCGAGGTCGAAATCATCGCGGACGGCTCGCTCACCCAAGTCTGAATGATGTCCCGCCAAAATGGCACGAAGACAATTCAACTGGAAACCCGTGAGTGTAGCAATCTGTTGCTTGAAGAGGGGCGTGCATGCATCCAGCAACGAGGAGAACGCTGCCTTGAGGTGCGCCGTGGTTGCCATTTCTCCCTCTGAAAGCATGGAAAGCAGGAGTGCCGCCAGTTGTTGAACGTAGGAACTTTGCTGCTCCACCAAAGCGCATAACTCCGCCACTACCTCATTAGGAATCTGGCGACCACGTTCCTCAAAGTGACTTTGAATGTAGCCAGTCCATGCATCCACGGGAATCTTGGAGAGATACATCATCTGCCCGAATTGATAGAACGGCTTGCTGCGCATCCCGAAGAGGCTTGTCATCAAATGCTTCTTGCTGCCGAACAGACAATAGCTGGTCAGTTGTTGATGTTGCCAAACTGTGCGCAACCGCTTCTGCACTGTCAGAGAATCTGTGAATTCGCCAATTTGTTGAAACTCATCTATGCATACGACAATGCGTTTTCCCTTCTGCTGTGCAATCCTTTCCGGCAAGCTGAGGATTTCTTCCGGCGTATGCGTGGCGGGAGTGATGCCCAATGAGAGCGAAATGTCAGAGTTAGGCTCTGGGCTGAAAGATATTTTGGGAACCAGTCTCGCCACAAAGTCACGTGCATTCTCCATCCAGAGTTCCTTTCGCGAGGCAGTCTGTGTCAGCAAAGCCGCGGAGAAGGCATTGTAGAAATCATATTCCGTTTTGCAGGGAAACATGTCCATGTACACGACTATAACACGTTCTGCATCCACCGACTTGGCTGCTTTCTTCACCAACGATGTCTTGCCCCAGCGTCTGGGGGAAACCAGAATAGTGTTGATGCCAGTCTCAAAGTTCATTTTTAACTGCCGTGATTCTTGTTCACGGTCGGTAAAGTTGTAATCGTCCACGGCCACGCCAAAGACGAAACTGCGCTTGTCGAGTGCCTCTTTCATAGTGTTATTATTCCTTTGACGCTGCAAAGATAATGCTTTTTCTCGATAACACAAAATTGTGTGACACAAAATTGTGTGACACATGCCTGTGTTACCTTAAAAAGCTTGTTTTGACCCAAGAAAGAAGCTATTCTAAGCACCCAACATAAGAAATTCAAACGATGAGTTGAATCGATTCAAGTGATGAGATGAATCGATTCAACCAAAAACTATGCTCTGTGAGCATATTTTCCCCTTTCATAAAGCATAGTTTTTTGCTCCTTTCGGGCTAAAAATGTTTTTCCATAGGGGAAATAAAGTATTTTCATAGGGAAGGAAAAGTATTTTGTCTTAGATATTTTTTATGTTCGCGGGCCTTGGACTTATGTTTACGGCCCGCGAACATAAGTTTCAGGCGCGTAAACATAAAAAAATCTTAGAGAAATAAACATTTTCTTCCTAATGGGAGAAAAAAATATTCCCGCAAAGAGAAAATAATCATGAGCGGGAAAAAACAGGCCATCGCGACTCAAACAAGATAAAACGAACGGCGTTTGGGCAATTAGAATTCCGCCTCCATGCTTTTTGCACTATATATACATGTTACTCTCACTTAATCGAGACTTTTCTGCCGTCCTGAATGTAGATGCCCGAGGGTATATGGTAATGGAAGACCATTTGGCGGCCATTGAGGTCATAAATCTCTCCACTACCCGGACTGGACGGCGGAAGGAGGACTCCTGACGCACCTTCCGCTGCTATCACAAAGACGGTATAGCTGTAGGACCTGAGGAGGAGCTTCTTGCCGGGCGTCACGGACGACTCGACGGGAGCAAAGTGAGTAGGACGTCCTGGGGTGTTCTCTCCCTCCGACGTGCCGCTGAGCGAATAGGACTGTATGCTGCGGATATCTCCAAAGCCAGACAGGTTCAGCGTCAGACTCTTCGCAGATGAGGAGTAGTTCACGACATGCAGCACCAGGGTGTCTCCCGCTTCATTGCGAGTGGCCGTATAGTCCAGGTTGCTATTGTTGTTACAGCTGCTCTCGACGAGCAAGGGCTGATGGTTGGTGGCCGCCATTTGCTGGGCATAGTACGGAGGCTGCATCCAGACCTTCGTGGGATAGAAGAATATCTGTCCCTGGTCCCATCCGTTATCGTTCTGCTTGTAGGGCTGCAGGGCATTGGCAGGACTGTCCAGAGGGACGAAACCTCCTGCTCGTCTCACCACATTCAGCATCACCGCATGTGCCAAAGCGCGTGCCACATCGTGGGTGTTTCCGTTTTCTTCCAGAATAGCACATCGCATGGTTGTCTGGGGATTCCACTGCAGGAAGAGGTTCTTCATCTGCTCTATTTCGGCTTCTATCTCCTTGGCCTGCTGAGGTGTCTCAGTCCAGGGATGGTAGTCCCAGAAATCACATTTACCGTCCAACGAATCAAAGACATACTTCATCGTCGCCACTTCGCCAGGGCGCCACCAGGCTGCGTTGACGAACTTCAAGTCGGGATAGACGGGGTGTATGGCATTGTAGAGCGTCAAGTAGCGCTCCACGTAATGTTCATAGCTACTGCGGGCCGAACTGCCTATATTCTCTTCATTGCCTATCTCGATGTATCTGAGCTGGAAGGGTTCTATCTCGCGGAGCATAGCCAGCACGTCTTCGGGATTATCCTCGATGTTGAGGGCAAAGCAGGGTTCCGTGCCGATGAGACGGGCAAACTCCACGAACTCGGGTATGGCAAAGCCGTTTGTGGCATATCGGTACCAGTGTCCGTAGTAGGGCTGTCTCTCAAGGCGGCTTCCTATCATATTTCGCGTCATATACTCGCGGGCATTGACCATAGTGCCGCCATAGCGGAGGAAGGTCAAATGCTCCTGCCTGAACGCTTCCGTCAGGTCCGAGCGGAAAGGATAGCTGTCGGTACAGAGCAACACCTGGTCAACCCACACATTGCCCTCTTCGGCCAGTTCCAGGGTGAAGCGTCCGGTGGGGTCTGTGTCATTGGGGAACAACTCCGTATCGAAGCGCTTCCATTCCGTACCGATGCCTTCAATCTCCGTGCGGGCGTATTCCTTTTCCCCGTCAGCCGATTGCAAGGCGACTTGCACCTTTCCGGCATTGCCTTTCATGTAGAGAGACACACGGAGCCGCTCGTCCTTTTGTATGCCGATGCCCCAGCGGTTGAGTCCCTTATTGAAAAGGCCCGTTCCGGATGGGCCCGCAATCATCTGTGAGAACTTGCCTGTGAAGGGCTGGGAGTCGTCGTGCTTGAACTCGCCCTCACCGATTGCCGTCCACATTCCTGAGATGCTGGGACCTTCACCCTCGAAGGCAATGGGCGTGTCGTCTATCCTCAGGTTTCTGAATGTGGCAGAGCCTCCATAGGAACGCAAACCGATGTAGCCGGACTTCAATGGATTGTTGGTGTCCGTATATTCCTTTATCAGTTCGTCGTTGAGGTAGATGGTCAACTTCGCGCCATTGATAGTGACACGCAGCTTGTTCCACTCGCCCAGGGGATTGAAGTCCATCTGTGTGTCCGAGATGGGTTGCCAGTTCTGCTGGTGCTTCCCGAGTACGAATGAGCCCTTACGGGCATTCAGAGCCACCTCGTAGCCATTGAAGGCATCCGCCCCGTTGCCAGGAGAGCTGACGTTGACGATGAAGCCCGCGATGGCGTTGATGTCGTCCATCCTAACCTCAACCTCCACGTCGCCATTGGAAATCTGCTGCGCCGTGTAAATCAATTTGCCGTGACTGGAGGTCTGCAGCTGGGCCATTCCGGATGTGACGGTCCATTGCTCGTCGTAGGCCCTGAAGCCCTTGATTTTGATTGGAGCAGGCTCCTCGAATCCCTCACCGAAAATCTTCTGGTCGTACAGGCCGCCGTAGATTTCATGGTTCACATCCTCGGCGCCAGCGCCGTATATCAACGGCTCCACTCTGCAAAGCACCTTGCTTGCATCCACGGTCAACGTTTGGGCTGCTGCAGTGGAGCAGACAATAAATATCAAACACCAACCAATAACTTTTAGCTTTTCCATAGTTATTTCCTCAGGACTTTTTTAGTTGAGCCGTTGGGGTGCTTCTCGATGTACATTCCCTGGGGCTCCGGGATGCGGCGGCCCTGCAGGTCGTAATAGGTGTTGGGGCCTTTCTCTTCATCCTGGGCCGGTCCGCTGATGCCATTGCCCCGGTCTATCATGAGGATATAGGTGTTCAGGCTGCGCCCAGGAACGCTGAGAGACAGACTGTTGACGGACTGTTCGATGTCAATGGGCGTTTCCTGACACAGCGACTCGTTGGACGTGGAAAGGATATGGGTGCCGCTCTTGACCTTGAAGGGCAGCCTGAGGTGCAGGTCGAAGGCTGTCTGGGCGGTGTCGATAGCCATGACGATGAGCGAGTCGCCCTTGATATAGGACGATGTCTCGAACTCGGAATTAGTACCGGTGGTGACACTGCACTTTGCGTTGAGACGGGTGGAGCCGGTGACGTGCTTCGAGAAGTGCGACATGACGTAGGCACGAGGCAGCAACTTGTTCTTCGTGTTTCCGGGATTGTACTTTGCCTCGCCCGTACCAACGAAGGCCCAGTGGGCTCGCATATACCAGTAGATGTAGCCGGTGCAGCCTGCGAGCATACACTCGTTGAGCTCTTCAGCAAAAATCAGCTGGTCGTGCCACGTGGGCAGATGGTCGATATTGTCTGTCACGGAGTGCTCCGTCATCCATACCTCCTTGTCGTATCTGGAAGCAAGTCTGGCTGCTGAGTTGAGGTTCCCCAATGGCGGATGGCCGTAGATGTGACCGGCGATGATGTCCACCTGGTTGCGTGCATCCTCGTCCTTCAGGAGCATATCGGAATACTTGGGGTCGAAGCCCAAGGGCTCGGCACTGATGAGACGCACGCCAGGGAACTTCTCCCTGTCGAGCATGTGGGCATAGTTCTTGACGAGGTTGAGCTGCTGTTCGGGTGTATAGAGGCAGCCGGAGTAGTTCACCCACCAGTCGGGCTCGTTCTGTATCGACACGGCATCCACAATGACACCCCTCGACTTCATGTACTGGAGGAACGTGTTCAGCCAGGGGAAGAACTTGTCGTAGCAATCCTCGCGCAGCTCGCCGCGCTTGTAGCCCTGACTCTCGCTGTTGCCACCCTGGGCGGTCCCGTTGGTCTTGTACTCACCTGGAGGAGACCACGGTGTGCCGAAGACGATGGCACCACGACGCTTGGCCTCCTTGGCACAGGGCACGGAGCCTTCCCAGTCGTAGGGTGTGTCCCATCCGATGTCGGAAGCATTGATGTCGCCCTTGAAGTTGGGGGATATCTCCATGCGCATGATGTTCAGCCCTATCTTCGAGGAGGGGCCGTAGAGAAGTTTAACTGGTTGGGTGTCTGTGCCGAAGGGGCACATGGCTCCGTCGCAGGCCGCAGCACCAAAGCCTGTTATCGTCTGATAGCGGGTGTTGGACACGGTGACTGTGACGCTTCTGGCATGGCCAGCAGCTGCCGCTGCCAGCGCAAGAACAAGAATAAGAGTTTTTTTCATAGGAGGGGAGAAACTGGTCACAAAGAGCGGAGAGACTGGGATTCGAACCCAGGGTACCCGTAAGAGTACGCCGCATTTCGAGTGCGGTCCATTCGACCACTCTGGCATCTCTCCTTCAAATTCGGGTGCAAAGATACAAATAAAAAGTGAAAAAGTGAAAAGTTAAAACATTAAAAAGTTATTATAATTCAAAATTCTTTGATTCTTTAGAACAAAGGCGCGATTATAGTCGTGGAACAAAATTCAAAATTATCAATAGAATACATAAATTATATTCTTCTCAGGAATTCCTGGGTGACGGTGAAGCTCTTGTCCGCCATTGTGTCCCAGAAGTTGAGGTACTGGTCGAAATGTTCCTCTACGCCTGGGGTGTCGCTGATGATGCGGAAGCTGAGCATGGGCACGTTCCAGAGGTGGCAGACCTGGGCAATAGCGGCGCTCTCCATATCGACGGCAAGGCCCTCCGGATACTTCTGCTTGATGATGTCCAACTCGTCGCGGTTGGTGACGAACTGGTCGCCCGTACATATCATTCCTGGCACGATGCGGACGTCTGCCTTGAGGGAGGAAGCAATGCTGACGAGACGCTCGTCGCCGTTGAAGAGCCTCGGAAGGCCCTGCACCTGTCCCGGGTCGCAGTTGTCGCCGCAATAGACATCGTGGTAGCTAATCTCTTTGCCGATGACGACATCCATAACTTTAAGCTTTGCGTCAATGCCTCCCGCAACGCCCGTTGAGATGACGTAATCGGGATGGAACGACAGGATGAGGTTCGTCACGCCCGTTGCCGCATTCGTTTTGCCAATGCCGCATTGCAGCAGCACCACCTTATTCTCTCCCATTGTGCCGACAAGGAACTTCTGAGGGCCTATCTGTACCGTACCCGTGTCTTGCAGCATAGCGGCAACCTGATTGTATTCCACAATCATTGCCGTCAATACACCTATTGTCTTTTGCATACTCATTATTGATGATTTTAGCGCAAAGATACAAAATAGTTGAAAGTTGAAAGTTGAAAGTTGAAAGTTTTTTTTGTTTCTCTTCAAAAAATGGATTTTAGTTATAATCTATTCGAAAGTGTCATTTATATTTTGTAACTTTGCAGGCATGAAATATGATTCGAAAATGTGTGAGACGCTGCTTGAGTCTCATGGCATAAAGCCTACGGCCAACCGCATCCTAGTGGTAAAGGCTCTGGCTGAGTCCCTGCGCCCTATGTCACTCAGCG
>JAILRU010000007.1 GCA_024697945.1 Bacteroidaceae bacterium | reverse complement strand
ACTCCGTGCATACGAGTTCAAATGGAACAATCACAAGGCTAACACTAAATGTCCTTCATCTTTCGCTAATGCTTATCCCATGATGACATTTCAGACCATTACCCCAGAGAATGTTGACGGATTCCTTTTGAGGGCTGAGGGCTGAGGGCTAAGGGCGGAAGGCTGAGGGATGAGGACGAAAGGCTAAGGACGAAAGGCGAAGGACAAAAGGCGAAGGACGAAAACGAAAACGAAAACGAAAACATATGCGGCAGAGGGTCACGCCCTGGTGGGGTGACCTGAATTCTTTCAACTTGAAATTATGAGTTATTTGCTTGTACTAAGCTTTTGCCTAGCTAATGCTGTTACCTGATTGATGAAATAGTCTTATTCCATCGTTAAGTACGTTCTGACGGAAAGGACTGACAATACCTTTGTTCCAATCCTTCTTCGTATAAAGGATAGCATTTATACTTTGGCTATAAAGCCAGCCAAGTTCACGTAATGGATAGGTGTAATCATCAATGTCCTGATTGGTTATTCGATCTTTGTCTAGTAGGATTAGCACATCCCAGTCGGAGTCGTCACGAGCATCACCTCTTGCCCTAGATCCGAAGAGTATCACCTCTGCGCCAACAGGAACTATCTGACGGGCTTTGCCTGTGATAGCATCTATTATTTGCTTATGCTTTTTTGCTGTCATATGCTAAAAACTAACTCTTTCTGTTGCAAAGATAGTGATTTTTTTTGACCGGGACAAATTTTCCGATTGTTTTTTGGGCTCACTCGTAATTTCCTGTGTTTGCTTACAGATTGTAGTAAAGAAAAAACAGGAAAAACTCTTTTTGATGTTTGTTGCTCTTTCAGAGCTCTAATGCTAAGTTCTATGCCTTTGTCTTTAAGAACAAGTTCTTACGCCCAAGCCATAGCTCTTATCACAACAACTATCGTTATTACAAACATCCAAAAGAAAAAACACCGGCTTTTTAAGCCTAAAAAACTTTGTTCAACCAAAACGAAAACGAAAACCAAAACGAGGGATGAGGGCTGATGGCGGAGGGCTGAGGGCTGAGGGCTGAGGGCTAAAGGCTAAGGACGAAAACGAAAACGAAAACCAAAACGAAAAGTTTCAACGAAAACGAAAACGAAAACGAAAGGTTTCAACCAAAACGAAAACCAAAACTTTTTTAGGTGTTCACGAATTTTTTAGGTTCGAAGAACCGGGTTTTTGCCGTTAAAGAGATTGAATCCCTAAAAGGGTAGTGGGATTAGTGAAAAACTTATCTGAAAGCTAGCTCTCAAGGAAGTTTTACGCTGATACCATTAATACTCTGATAAGAGTACAATCTCTTTAATGGGGTTTTTATGGTTTTTGTCTAAAGTCAAGCGGATGCTATTCTGGGGTTATTTTTTGGAGGTATTTCTTTGGGACGTTGGTGATGGCGATGGCGGTGACGCCATTGATGGGGACGACGACGCAGAGGTGCTTCTTCATGCTTTTGAGCACGCCTTCGACGCCCTGGAACTGGCCGTCATTGATCCTCACCTTCGGGCCGGGCTTGAAGGCAAAGGCTGGATTGTCCAGGAACACGACATGCTCGTCGTAGTTGAACGAGGCTACGTGCTGGAACGATGTCATCTGGGCCTCTGGGATGCGGATGATGATGTTGTCCTTGCCATTCTCAGAGGGACGTGTCATATAGCGCAGCGGCTCGAGACTCTTGTAGGAATGCTTCAGCTGGGTTATCCGCTCCTGTGTGGAATGTACGAATATCAGGTTGTGGACGGCAGGGACCTGCCGCAGCTCCTCTCCTGTGTCTGTCTCCACCCATTTGTGTCTGAGGGGCAGGAATGTCTCGATGCCAAGGCGGTCCAGCTCGTCCCTCAGGATGAGCTCGCGGCTGTAGGTTACCCGCATGGGGAACCAGGATGCTTCATTGCTGTTCATAGTTATCGTTTAGATATAGACAAAAACAATAAAAACCCTCACGTCAGTATGTGTCGGACTTACAGTCCTTATAAGATTCAAGGTAACTATTTTTCCTTGTGTGCTAGCACCCAGATAAAATTATCCACCTCGAATCTTTGTCTCTTACGAGCCGTCACATACTTTGTGAGCAAAAACATCGCCCTACGGGCTGAAAAACATTGTTCAAGCATAACGAAAACCAAAACGAAAACGAAAACCATAACAGTTTTCAGAGTTCATGAATTTTTTAGGCTTGAAAAGCCGGTGTTTTTGCTTTTGGATGTTTGTAATAACGATAGTTACTGTGATAAGTGGTATGACTTAGGCTTGAGAACTCGTTCTTAAAGACAAAGGCATAGTACTTAGCGCGAAAGCTCTGAAAGAGCTGCAAACATCCAAAAGAGTTTTTCCTGTTTTTTTCTAAGCAAACACAGGAATTTAATAGTGAGCCTAGATATTGGTGTGGGATGGTATTACAGGGGACTGATGTCTTCTAAGGGGACTTCGGTATATACGTAATGGCTGGCTCCCATTGTCACTTTGATGACGACATAGGAAGCGTGGCCTTTTTTGTAGTACCAGCCGTCAAGGCCAGCCAATGCGCCTCGCATCACCTTTACCTTCTGATCGACCTTTAGGCTGTCTGTCGTGATGAGGACGGGATTGTCTGCTTTGCCTAACATATACTGCAAGCGTTGCATCTCGTCGTCAGGGACAATGGCGTACTGTCTGTCCTTTGTGGTCCGGTCGATCATGAAACGCCATACGGAGGAGTATGCGAGCATGATGGCCATGAGCTTTTTCTGTTCTGTGTGGACGAAGACCTTGCCAGGAATCATTATGGTTTCCTTGGTGCGACGATTACGACTTTTGTAAACCTTCACCTCGCTACGACTTGCGAGATATGCCTCGTAACCGGCATTCTGGAGCATGGTACGGATTGTCCCTTCTTTGGTAGGTTTGCATTCTGCAATGAACCACCTCACATTCGTTCCAGATACGGCAAAGCCAGAGTCCTTATGCAAGACAGCTGGACTCATACAGGCATCTGTGGGTATTCCTTCCTTTTCTGCCATGAATGCTTCTTTAACAACTCTCTCGTAATCAAGGATTAGCAAATCCAGAGTATGCAGGACGCCTTTCCAAACGGGCGTTGCAGCATCACCAAAAGTACTGCCTCTCTTACGAAGAAAGACAGAATACTTTCAATTGTTTGATAGCAAGCTGATTAAAAGGCTTGAATTTGTTAAAAAGACTGACTTTTGCTTGTTTCTACCTCTCTACAAACAGAAACATTCTACTTTGCAATATTTACCTTCCAATTGTGAATCTTAACCAAAAACAACTGATATAAGTTTTTTTTTTGGCTTTTCTTTTGCCGTTATGATTATTATTTGTACCTTTGCGCACGAATAACAACATCTCTTCGTAAGAGAGACACTCATGTTCATTTTTACACTTTCTTAACCATTTTTCTTTTTAATAGTTTTCCTAAACACATTGTTCAACAAATCGTGGTTTGTTTTGTTGATGACGTTGCATTCGAGTGACTTCAGATAAATCTCGGTTGTCTTCTCGCTGTCGTGTCCCATGGACTGGCTGATAACAGAGAGCGGGACGTTCTGCTGTCGTGCTGCCGAAGCCCAGGAATGACGGCTGACGTAAGAGGTGAGCTTCAGTCCTCCAAGCATCCTTCCCAACATGTCAAGACAGGCATTGTATCGCCCGAGGGCATAGCGGTACTGTTGATAGACCTCCTCCGGATTTCCAGCCTTGGTCAGGATAGGCAGGAGATAGTCCGTATCAGAGGGATAGCGTTCAATAATAGCCTGCATCATCGGCTCCATCTGTACCTCAATGCGCTGCTTCGTCTTACGGCGCACATAGACCAGCAAGTTACCCCTGATGTCCGACTTCCGCAAGTGTGCCAAATCGACAAAGGTAAGACCGCGGGCACAGAAGCAGAAGATGAAGATGTCGCGGGCAAACTCCAGCTGGTGCTGCATGTTGTCCAAGCGCCTTCCAATCTCGTAGTCACCGGAAGATAACAAATCGCTGCGAATGTCGAGCGTACTCAGTTGACAGATCTCTGATGCGTCGATGGCGCGTTTAGCTGTCCTTGCCACACCACGATAGGCTTCCGAGAAAGGCCGCCTGTCTTCAGTAAGACTTTGCCGTACAGCCTTATGATAGACCGATTGCAAGGCACGGATATAGAAAGAAGTCGTGTTGCGGCAAAGGCCACAAGTCTGGAGCCATGCCTCATAATCAGACACAAGAGCAGAAGTCATCTTCTTGAAAGAAATCTCAGACTTCCCCTTGGTGTAAAGGAAGCGGGAGAAGCTGTTGCCGGCACTGGCATAGTTGTTGGCCAGGCTGATGTGTCCGTTCTGTCGCTGATGTGCTGTTTCGCAGTTAAGGAAAGTGATAAACTTCATGCGTGACCTTGTGCATTTGTGTGTTTCTTCAATCTGTTTCATAACATAATATAATAATGATTAAATTAATAATGAGAATAGACATCACATCCCCGCTACGAAACTCCCCCAACAAAGAAGTCTGACACTTCTTGTTGTGGGAATTTCTCCGCTCCGATGAACAAGGTATCGAAGGCATCTGGTCGGGGACTATGATATGCTGACAGGCAGACCGGCCCGATACCTCTCAGTGATGTTAGGAGTAAGGGAGGAGCAAGGCAAGAAGCAGATAGAGACTATATTGGGAAGGGACTGGTGCAAAATTAAGAGTTAAGAATTAAGAGTTAAGAGTTAAGAATTATTGCAGGTGGACAAAATGGCTCTGAGGTTGTGAAAGTTTATCACTCTTTTTGCGGTGTTTTGATGATTTATGGTCAGTGAAGCGATGTCTGCGGGGCATTGTATTTCTGAGGTGATTTCATCTATAAGGGAGATGGGCTTGATGGGGTTAATAGGCTTAATGGGCAGGATAGGCTAAATAGGAAGGATGATGAAAACCGAAAACGCCCGGAGATGTGCGGACACACCTTCGGGCGCGGGCGAAGAATGAAGAGAGAGGAGCACTGAAGGCTGGATGGATTATCAATCGGCGTCACCGACTCCGCCACCGTTGCCTCCGCCACCAGCATTCTTGGTGAACGCCATCGTGGCCACTGCGCTGGACTGGCCGCCCTTGATGGCGTGATAATTGACAATTGATAATTAATAGTTAGGGAACCATGTTGTAGAGTGCAGTGGCACGTTTGCATGTCTCAAAGAAAGCCTCGACGGTGAGGGTGGTGGAAGTGGAACCCGTAGGGCCCTGACCGTTGTCCTGAGTGACAGTAGTCTTGGTGAACCACCTCTCGCTTCCCACGACGCGGAAGAAACCCTTCATGTCCTCGACGATGAAGACATTGTCGGAGTTGTTGAGGTAGCAGGCAGCCGCCGTAGCCTCTGGGCCGATGCCCGGATGCACTGCAGTCAGCTTGTTGAGCTGCGTCTGGGATGGGATTTCACCCTGCGCCTCGGAAGTGAGCTGCGACTTGTCAGCCAGGATGTCGATGTACTTCCACTTAGCGTCAGCGACCAGCACGAAGCTGCCGTTAAGGGCTGCCGACCTTGCGCGGAGATTACCGTCACGCACGTATTCAGGCCATTTTGCAATCAGGCCCTTTGCGATGTAGTAGATGCGCCGGCGGATACCAGGAAGCTCAGGGGTTTAATAAAGGATTTTCTTTCCGCCTATGATATAAATACCCCGAGGCAGTTGACTATTTAGACATTGACCATTGATTCTGCGTCCGCTCAGGTCGTAGATTTCCCCTTCGCCCACGGGAGAGGTGATGGGGGTAAGACCATCTATTTCATCGTCGAAAGGCGTACTGGTGCCGCGAATCATGTTAATATTTTTATAGGCTGTGGTCTTAGCCTTGACCGTCACGGGGAATATCTTGCCCTGACGTGTCTTGAAGCCCTCGCCTTTCAGCTCGATGTAGTATCGGCCTGGAGACAAGTCGTAGAAAACGAAGATGCCGTTGTAGTTCTGGTCAGTCTCGTAAGTTCCAACGATTTCGCCGTTGGCATTCTTCAATCGCACGGTGACGCCGTTTGCAGGCATGTATTTATCGAGCGATTCGGAGATTGCCGCGAAAAGTTCCAGGCTGCTGCTACTTTCTTGGTTCACGTGCAACTGCCCCATGATGCAACCGGTACTGTCGTTGTGTACTTCAAAGTAGTCGGCAATGCCCCTGTAGTAGCGAATGCCTTCCTGTCGGCACCAATCCTTGTTCAAGGCTCGATGGCGGGATGGCTGATAGGTGTGGAAGAACCCTTCGCTGAGGAACCCCGGAGCCATGTGGTGCAGCACACCGAGATAGCCCGTAATGCCCTTCTCGTTGGTCCAGCTGCTGTGGTAGAAGTCAATGTCGCCACGAATGTTGGTCGAAGAGTTGTAATGGGTCATCGGCTCGAAGTCTGCGTGCATCGCTTCCGTCAGCCGAGGCCATATCTTCTGGCACATAGCCTTGCTGTTCTCCACATAGTCTTCTGCATCTGTTCCGCGATACAGGAAGAGTGGATAATTGACCAATGCACCCTCGCTGGTTGCGTTGGAGTGTATCGAGAGGAACATGTCGGCTCCCCAGGTGTCCACCTCGGCAGAAATCTCGCTCAGCGAACGGTTGTATTTGAATTCGTTTGATGCACCCTTCCTGTAGGGATATGGGCCGTTCCTCTTGCGCGAATACCTCACCCTGAAATTCCCGTTCTTCGACAGTCGGGTGCCGCATTCCAATGTCTTCCACAGATTGGTGTTGCTCTCATAAAACCCGCAGGTGTCGGGCCGCCCCGTTTCCGGCAACATGGGGTAGGGTATTGTTGGCATCGGACGGTCGTCAGGTCCCCAGCCGCCGTGTCCTGCATTGAGATAAACTTTTATCTGCTGTGCCGTCATGACAGTCGCCATGAGGAACAGCACTATCGGTATGATTGTCTTTTTCATAATCCTTAATCTTTAATATCTCGTTCGCAGAATGAAAATCTCCCCGTTTGCTGCTGAGCAGACGATGATGCCCTGCTTGGCACAACATTGCGGATACATAAGCATCCTGGTGCTGTCGGTCAGTTCCTGAACCTTGCCATCGAGCGTATAAGCCATAATGCTGCTCGAAAGGAGCATTTCCCCGTCGTCGCGGTCGTTCATCCCGATGATGGTTTCGTCGTTATACCACTGGGGTGCGCGGCAGTCGTGTGCAATAAACCGCACTTCCTTGCCTTCGAGGTTGCAGACATAAGCTCCAACGCCACTTACATAGTAAAGAATCAGCTTACCATTGGGTGAGAGACTGGGCCAAATGTAACGGGTGTCGTCATCGATACCGTTTGGCGAGAGGTTCTTCGTCACCCCATCCACTGAGACCATCAGCTGCATGTCTTCAATGAAGACTTCTGGCCTGCCGTTCTCGCTGCCTTCACGCACCTCTCGTGCCGGTGCGCGGAGCCGCCTTTGGGTTCCGTGTTCGACGTCGAGCAGTTCCAGAGCCGTCTGCCTCAAGTGGTGCTCATCGAATGTAACGTTTCGGCATACGATACTTCGTCCGTCAGCCGAGACACGTGGCTGGAACCCTGCACCGGGATTGTCTGTCAGCTGTTTTGTATGACCCGTTTTCAGGTTGATTTGCTTGAGTCCCTTGTTTGTCAGTGTCGTGGTCAGGACATAGCTTCCGTCCGGGCTGATTCCTGCCATCCGGCAGTCACCTGGTGCTGAACCGGACAATTTCACTAACCTGACGCTTTGAAACACTTGAGCTTGTACCGTCAAGCTACAGCTTATCAATAACAGTAATAAATGTCTCATCACTTAATCACAATTATATGTCCGTTGACGTTGATATACCATATCTCGCTTGCAAAGTTACAACAATTTTGTTTGCGTCCAACGAAAAATGCATAGTTTTTTGAAGATTGTGATAGTTTATTTTCTGCAAAGGTATGCTCCGCGTTTGTCAGCGCGCCTTGGTGCTAAAGCATCCAAGTTCCGCAAAGCGCCTTAGCACCTTCTGGAGCGCAAGAACAAAAATGAGTCACGAAAAGACAGATTATTGCGTATTTCATTAGTTATATGGAAGAAAATTCGTATCTTTGTAGCAGAAAATTGACTTAACATGAAAAACATTCTAAGGTATTAAGATGAAAGTTCTATTGATTAACGGAAGCCCCCGAAAGGAAGGCAACACCCACTTGGCTCTTATGGAAGCCGCCAAACAGTTAGAAAAGAACGGCATAGAAACAAAGTTGCTTGAAATCGGAGCCACGTTTGTGCGCGGATGTATCGCCTGCAACCAATGCAAGATTAAGCCCTTCAGACGCTGTGTTTTCGATGATGACCTCTGCAACCAAGCCATCAGCCTCATGGAAGGGTGTGATGGCCTTATCGTCGGCTCTCCGACCTATTACGGCCAACCCAACGGCACGTTACTCAGCCTTATACAGCGCATGAGCTACGCCGGCTCACATGTGATGCAGAACAAGCCCGCCGCAGCTGTGGCCGTTTGTCGCAGAGGCGGCGCTTCGGCAGTATATCAGACGCTGCTCATGCCCTTCCAGATGCAGAATATGCCGATTGTCACCTCGCAATACTGGAACATTGTCTATGGCGCGATGCAAGGTCAGGCAGAACTTGATGCAGAGGGGATGCAGACCATGCGGACGATGGCTGACAACATGGCCTGGCTGTTAAAGAAAATCCATGCGGACGGCACTCAGGACATTCCGCAGAGAGAACCAAAGCAAGTGACGAGTTTTATCAGATAACGCCACCAACACTTCTACTTCAAAGCAGGCAGAATGTGGTCCCAGACGAGGTTTAGCTCAGCCTGCATATTGTGCAAGTCTGCCGTATTGACCACTACAGCATCCTTCTCTGGGATGACGATGATGTACTGTCCGCCTGCACCATCGGCACGGAATGCATTATGACGGCAGCGCCACACTTGATAGCCGTAACCCTGGACCCAGTCGCTGTTCTCTTTGGTCAGCCCGCGTTCGGCAATTTTGTCTGGCCTGGTTCCTGCGGGTTGGCAAGGCACTTGAGCTTTAGTAGCTTCTATGACATAATTCTCTGGCAGCACCTGCTTACCTTTCCATTTACCTTTCTGGAGCAGTAGCTGTCCCATCTTGGCCAAGTCCTCAGTCTTCAGGTAGAGTCCCCAACCGCCGCAGTTGATGCCCTGCGGACTCTCTTCCCATCGCGGAGCTTCGATGCCGAGCGGGTCGAAGAGACGAGGTTGCAGATAGTCCACAATCTTTTGTCCCGTCACCTTCTGCACGATAGCAGAGAGCATATAGGTTCCCATGCTGTTGTAGCAGTACCAAGTGCCCGGTTCGTGCTCCACAGGCCAGTTCAGGAAAATCTTCACCCATGTGTCCCCATCCCTTCTGCGCGACGGCTCGGAATCATGTCCGCAGTTCATCGTCAGCAGATTGTGGATAGTCACTCTCTTCAGGTTCTCCGAAAGGTTAGAGGGCAAGTCGTCGGGAAAGAAGGAAATCAGCTTGTCATCGAGCGAAAGCAGTCCTTCCCCGATGGCCAATCCTACAGCAGCCGAAGTGAACGTCTTGCTCACGCTGTTCAGAATGTGCGGTGTTTGAGGCTCGCCACCATTCAACCATTTTTCATAAATCACTTTCCCGTGCTGCAGCACCATCACGCTTTGGATGTTGAGATTCTTCTCCTGTGCATCCTGCAAATAGTTCTCCATAGCTGCTTGCAGGTTGCTGTTAGTTTTTGCACGCTTTATCGCCGTTTTTTTTGGAGATGCGTTCGGAGAATCAGGAACCATTGCATAACTGCAAATAC
>JAILRU010000123.1 GCA_024697945.1 Bacteroidaceae bacterium | reverse complement strand
CGGAGCCATAGCGACGCATGGCCTCTTCGAAGGTCATGTGCGGGAATTCGCCGAACTCGACGTCCAGCACTTCCTTGAACAGCTTGCGCACCATCGCCTCGGTCAGGCCGATGATTTCTTCTTCGTTGAGGAAGCTGGTCTCGATGTCGATCTGAGTGAACTCAGGCTGACGGTCGGCACGCAGGTCTTCGTCGCGGAAACACTTCACGATTTGGAAGTAGCGGTCCATGCCGCTGACCATGAGCAGCTGCTTCAGCGACGAAGACCTGCGTGCCGACCGTCAGCCGGAGTTCACACAGATTGACTGCGAGATGTCGTTCGTCGAGCAGGAGGACATTCTGCAGATGTTCGAGGGCATGAGCCGTCACCTCTTCAAGACGCTGAAGGGCATCGACATCCCCGAGCTGTCCCGCATGACGTGGGCAGACGCTATGAAGTACTACGGTAGCGACAAGCCCGACACACGTTTCGGCATGAAGTTCGTGGAACTGAAGAACACACAGCCCGACAATGCCTCCCGCGAGACCGTGGAGAGCATCTTCCCCGCAGGCTTCCAGGTCTTCGACGAAGCAGCCTACATCGGTGCCATCTGCTGCGAGGGACAGGCCGTCTATACACGCAAGCAGCTCGACCAACTCACCGACTTCGTGAAGCGTCCGCAGATAGGAGCCAAGGGACTTGTCTATGCCCGCGTCGGAGAGGACGGCAGCGTGAAGAGCTCCGTCGATAAGTTCTATACACCCGAAGTGCTCGAGGTTCTCCGCGAGAAGATGAACGCCAAGCCTGGCGACCTCATCCTCATCCTCTGCGGCCCCGATGCCATGAAGGTGCGCAAGCAACTCAGCGAACTCCGTCTGGAAATGGGCAGCCGCATGGGACTGCGCGACAAGAGCAAGTACTCCTGCCTTTGGGTCATCGACTTCCCGATGTACGAGTGGAGCGACGAGGAACAGCGCCTCATGGCCATGCACCATCCCTTCACCTCCCCCAAGCCCGAGGACATCCCTCTGCTCGATACAGACCCCGCCAGCGTACGTGCCAATGCCTACGACATGGTGGTCAACGGCGTGGAGGTAGGCGGTGGCAGCATCCGTATCCACGATGCCAAGCTCCAGCAGAAGATATTCGAGATACTTGGCTTCACGCCCGAACAGGCCCAGCAGAAGTTCGGTTTCCTGATGAACGCCTTCAAGTATGGTGCACCCCCACACGGAGGACTGGCATACGGTCTGGACCGCTTCGTCAGTCTCTTTGCAGAGCTCGACAGCATCCGCGACTGCATCGCCTTCCCCAAGAACAACAGCGGCAGGGATGTCATGCTCGATGCCCCAGGTCCCATCGACCAGAAGCAGCTCGACGAGCTTTACATAAAGGTGAAAAATCAATAATTCAAGTTTTCGCATATTCTCAACTTCTTGGTTTTGAGGTTTTAAGGGTTGATGCTTTGAGGTGAGATTAGCATTTCTGTGTTAATTTGTTAAGATTTTTCGTTTGGGTTAGTCGTTTGGTCTTTGAGTCTTAATTTTGAATTTATTAATTTTGAATTTTGAATTTATCTCCTCTTTTGAGGAGATTTTTTCCTCTTCGGCTGAAGAGAAAATTTTCCTCCGCCGAGGAAATAAATCTGTCCAGCTGGGTGTCATTTCCGGATTGACGATGCAAAGTTACGACAATCCCCAAGACCGATGTCCGCTTCCGTCCGTTTCCTTCCGGATTTGTCCGGATTTTTCCTATATAAATTTATCTTTAATACAAAATGTAACATGTAACTGTTACAAAAAACACACACCCTCACACCCACTTCTGTTGGCTACTCTTTAATTATATATATTATTAATAATAATATATATAATTAAAGAGTAGAACTCCAATCTTCTGGTAGGTCACATAATTTTGTAACAGTTACATGTTACATTTTCCCAGTTGATTGCGTCATGTCCTTCCCTAGAAAAAGTTGAATGTATTTTACCTTAACCCTGCCATGGGTTGAATGCCTATCTGGTACCTTAATCCTTATCCCTGGCAGAAGTTGAATCATTGCGGACAAAACCATTCTGCAAAGACTATGCCTTCATCCAAACACCCTCTAAAACGCGCAGAAACGGCCCTTAAATCGACTCTAACCCCTTCGGTGGATAGTTGCCCACCCCAGCCCGAGAAACGCGCTTAGAACGGCCTTAAAACGCGAAATTAAAATTCTAAAGAATTTTAGCATATACGTAGTATCATTTGAAATGACAAGCTAAAACAACAAAACAAGTAAAACAGTTGTTTTGCAGACACACTGCATTTGCTTTTACTTACTACCCATTACATGAGTTAATTATAATATATAATATAGTGACAGCTCATATTTCACAGTCTCTTGGAAAAACACTTGTTTTACTTGTTTTGATGTTTTGATGTTTCTCGAAGGTCAAGGTAACAGGTAACTGTTACCCAAAACACACACCCTTACCATCCGCAGAATAAAAGCCACCCGTAGGTGACTCTTTAAATTGGGCAGTATCGATAAGGCCTTACCCCTCGCGGGATTCTACCCGGATAGCCAAAACTCATGTTTTGACGATGCAAAGGTAAGCGTTTTTACTATATCTTCCAAACTTTATGGTGATTTTCTTTGTGCAGGCAAGAGAATTGCTACGTTGACAAGACAAACGAGGAAAGGGACAAAGAAGAAACAGCTACACAAATAGCAAAAAAGCATAGAGACAATAATATTTTACCGTCATTTGCTTTTGAAGTATTCCATTTTTTCGTATATTTGCAATGGATTTGAGGCCAGAGGGCCCTTTCCCATGTTTTTATTTGCCCAATCGCCGCACGAATTGGACCCTCGAAAAAGTGAAACGGGCAGAATCAAGTCACTTGAGGCTTGCGTTTAGGCGCAGGCTTCCCATAGTGACTTGAAGGTTGGTCCAGACCTGTGTGGCGTATGGTGAAGACCTGCGCTTTTCTATTACTCAAAGTTTAGTGCAGGGGTCCCATAAAGACAAGACAGAAACTCTAAATTAATTAATAACCATTAAACAAATTGAACAAATGAAAAAGTTATTTCTTACTTTGATTGCCCTTGTGGCAGTAGTGGGCATGAAGGCCCAGCAGATTGCAGTGGTACAGAGCGACGGCAGCACCACAGTACACAGTCTTCTTGTCGATGCCATCGAAGCAGCCAATGCAGGCAGCGTTATCTATCTTCCTGGTGGCAGTTTCCCCATAGCTGACGAAGTGAAGATTACAAAACCAATCACCATCATGGGCATCGGCCACAAGTGGAAGAGCGACAATGCCGAGGAGTATGGCTACACCACCGTTACAGGAAACCTATTCTTCCAGGCAGGCAGTAGCGGCAGCGCAGTGATGGGCATCTACCTAACAGGAAATCTCTACATTGGCCACGACGGGGACAAAGTTGATAACATTCTGGTGAGGTGGAACAACATCAACGAACTGCATGTGAGAAACAATACATGTGAGGGAACAGTAGTGAACCAGAACTATATCAGGAATATTACTTATTTCAATGGAGCCAGGGGGGAGTTCACGAATAACATTGCTCACTCAATAAATGATCTTGACAACGGTACAATTGCTTACAATGTATTCTGCCATAATCACTATGTGTCCTATAATGGTAATTGTGCAATACATATATGCGACCAGTGCGCTATCAACCACAATATCTTGATTTCCGGTGGTCATACTGGAGCCTCTTGCACCGCCATTGGTAACATGACATGGGGAGACTGGGGTGATGACCCTATCAACGCATCTGCAGCAGAGAACTGGAACAATATATTCGAGAACCCTGCCGGTGTCACGCCCAACAGCAGCTATCACTTCAAGGGTGAATACAAGCAGTACGAGCACCAGTGCGGTATCTATGCCGGTGACGGCTTCAGCGACACAGCCCTACCTCCCATCCCCTACATTGTAGCTAAGTCTATCCCCCAACAGACCGATTCTGAGGGCAAGCTGAACATCAAGGTCCGTGTCCGCGCCAGCGAATAACACACTAAAGACTTCTACCTATGACAAGACATATTTTATTATTAACGATATGCCTGCTGATGGTGGCTTTACACGCCCATGCTGACCCTGTTGACGTGGAGGCGGCGCGTCAGAAGGCTGCGGCGTTCCTGCAAGGCCAGATGGCGAAGGGAGCCAGACGACGTGCACCTTCCGCCCGTCAGCTGACGATAGCAGCAGCCGGTCCTGCCGACAGCTATTACATCTTCAATGCCAAAGACGGGCAAGGCTATGTAGTGGTTAGTGGCGAAGATGCCACAGAAGACATCCTCGGCTACTCCAACACAGGCACCATCGACACCACCTCCATGCCCTGCGGCATGAGGATGCTCCTCGATAACTACGCCGACCAAATCAAGTACCTCCGCGACCACGGTATCACCAGGGAGCAGAACACCAGCCCGAGAAAAGCAGCTAGTCAATCTTTCCATGTGGACAAATCTCGACTGGCAAAATATGACCAAGGATTCCCGTACAATAAGTTTTGTCCTCCTTTAAACAGCGATAATTGTGCAACAGGTTGTGCAGCAACTGCTATGGCAGAACTGATGTATTATTATCAATGGCCAAGCCAAACAACTTGTGAGATTCCAGGTTACACTTCGGAAACTAGATCCTTTCCCATAGAGGCCATTCCTGCCAATTCTACTATAGATTGGTCTAACATCCTGAAACAATATAACACCTATTGGTGGGTGGACGTATGGGATTTGTTCCCCCATGAACTATGGGATACCCCCGAACAGGCAGACGCTATTGCGAAGTTAATGAAATACGCTGGAACGTCTGTTCACATGGAATATGGAGAGGAGTCAAGTGCATATGACGTCTGTATTCCTTATGCACTAAAAAGGTACTTCGGCTATGAACAAGCGACCCTATACCGACGTTCATCTTTCACCAATGACGATGGACAGTGGAACATAATGTTATGTAATGAACTCGAAAACAATGGACCTGTACTGTACTTTGGATCTGGAGGGAACGGAGGTCATTTCTTTATGTTGGAAGGATATGACTATGATGGGGATTATTATTACGATGTCAATTTTGGTTGGGACGGTAGAAAAAATGATAAATTTCTTTTAACAGTCATTAAAGGGGAATTTCATTATAAAGACAATCAGTCGGCAGTTTTAGGAGTTACTCCCCAAAGTGTCTTGTCAACTACAGATATTCCTTTAAATTTAGTAACAACGACATTGAGGGCAACCGATACTTTTTTGTATTTACGTTCCATTGAAACCAATAAGTTTGAAGATGTTAAGTTATTCATAGGATTGTTGAATTATTCACCAGTTGATACATATTTCGATCATGGCATCAGACTCGTTCCTGCTGATGGTGTTAACCAAACCTCAATAGATATTGGTATAGGCGAAAACATGAAGATGATGTTTTATGGCAGAAATGGCAATAATGGAGAGAATATTGACCCTGACGCTGAGGACTACAAAGAAGGCTTGGAATATACTTTCGACGTTAGTAATGAAGTAAAAGATGGTTTATACATTGTTGAAGGTATAAGTAGGGAAAATGGAACTGCCACATGGCTTACAAATAATTATGCTCAAGGAGTAGAGCCATTTGCGACTCTTGTATGCAACAACAAGTTAGCATTTCTATCAAATAGTGAAGACAAATCTGAGTTGGAACTAAAAGGATTAACACTCTCAAATTCCCCAGCACTCAGAAAAGGGCAATCCTCAGAATTAATTTACATGATAGAGAACCATAATAGCATTTGGTACTATGGGGATTATTTCTTTGTTGTAGCAGAATGGAAAGAAAATAACGTTATGAAGAAAATGCCTATTATTATTGTAGAAAGGCAAGTTCTAGCAGGCGACATATTGCTAAGTTCCTTCGACTTTACTCCTCCAGCTTCTGGCAATATAGATATTGTCTTTTACAAGAAGAATGGAAACATGATAGGGCGTCAGACAGTCAATGTTCTTCCTTCCTCTACTTCTCTCGATATGCTGGAAGTCACAGAGATGACATTGAGTGACGGGGATATGGAGCGCGGCCTTATTGACGGTACTACTCTTCGTGGTACACTCTTCATCAAGAACAATGATATCATACAAAAGAAAGACGACATCATCATTGGACTGGAGGATGTAGAGTCGCCACAGGCAAACAGGACAAAACATGTTGCTGTGACGATTGCTCCGAACACCACTGTAGGCTATAACTTCAGCTTCAGCAACCTGACAGCCGGTCACCACTATGTCATTACTGCCTCGTACGCCAGCGGTGAAGAGTTCTATCGTTCACAAGAGTTGCTTTGTACAACGGATGGCATGGGCGAAGTGGAACCTGGTAATGAAGCTCTTGTTGCTTTCGAGTACTGGTTCGATGATGACTATGCCAATCGCAAGAAAGCGAGCATGAGCGGCAATAAAGCCGTCGTCCGTGCAAGTATCAATACTGACCATCTGCAGAACGGTTTACACTTCCTGCATTTCCGCGTGCAAAGTAACAACAACAAGTACGATTGGTCGGGTGTTAGCACCTCGCCGTTCCTAAAGCTCGGCATGAGAGGAACCGAGGCACGTCTTGACTACTGGATTGACGATGACTATACCACCCGTGTCAGCCTTCCCCTTGATGAGAACGAGGATGAACATTTGCTGACGTTCGACCTCTCTGACTATGCCGTAGGTCTGCACCAGATTTGCTACCAAGTCACACTGCCAGGCTCGCTCCCAAGCGCCGTACAAAGAACCGCTGTGATGAAGCTACCAATGGGAGCCACACCACAATTGGAATACTGGTTCGACGATGACATAGCTCACAGTCAAACCTTCGATGGCAGAACTGCTGCTTCAGGAGATGGGTATATCTATGTCAATACACTCAACATGAGCAACCTGTCCGTTGGCCCTCATCGCCTTAACTTCCGCACCATCGATTCCAATGGTCTAAAGCGTAGTGCAGTAATGAGCGTAAACGTGATGAAGATGCCTTTAGGAAAAGGTACAGGATTGGAGTACTGGTATGATGACGATGAGGCGCACTCCGTCACGCTCAATGGCGTATCCGAGTATGACTGCCTTGTCTATGAAAGCCAACTCAATATGAGCGGTCTATCGGTAGGCCTGCACCGCCTCACCTTCCGTGCCATCAGCAAGGACGGCCAGATGAAGAGTGCACCCGTGACTTGCTATGTGATGAAGAATGTCACGGGCAGTATATCCCAACTTGAGTACTGGTTCGACTATGACCGCAACAATGTACATACGTTGAGCGGCAACGAAGCCGTACTTGGGAATAAAGGCGCTATCTTCAAGGGCGAGTTGGACATCAGCGGTCTGCGTCCAGGCCACCACCGCCTCCACTACCGAGGCATTGGCAGCGACGGTCAACTGAGTACTGCTACAAGTTCCGCCAGTATCTTGGTAAAGATAGATTCCCACGGCGATGCCGTGATGTCCAGCTATAGCATCAGTGTAGATGGCGACGATTTCATTGCCCAAGGCTTGTTAGATGCAAAAGCAGAAGTGGACTTCAGCTATGTCCTGAACGCCAAAGACTTGGGGAAAGGCATCCATACGCTACAGACCACCTTCTGGAACAGCTACGGCATGAGTGTCAGCGAAACGACATCCTTCGAGGTCACTTATGGCGACGACGATGCCATCAGCACCCCGCAAGCCGATGAGGATGAAAATGGACCCATCTACAACCTAAGCGGTATGCGTGTGAACAGCAACGCCAAAGGCATACTCATCAAGAACGGAAAGAAGTATTTGGTAAAGTAACTGAATAAGAAAGCAAGAAGAATGGCGGTCTGTCTCACGACAAGCCGCCATTCTCGGTATTAGCCTTAAGGTAAAAAGATTGTTTATTTTTAAGGTGCTGCAAAGGTACGAAAAAAAGTGAAAAGTGAAAAATGAAAAGTGAAAAATTATCGGATAAAGTGAAAAAACTGGATTTGAGATTGGATTTTTTCAACATAAAGGCTTTTTTCCTCTTAATATTGCCCATAATGTTGGAAAATTGCCGTATATTTGTGCAATATTTAATGGACAACAAGACAACAGACAATTTTGAATTATGAATTATGAATTAAATAAAAGTCTCAACTTCATAGAGCAAATAGTGAAAAGCGACCTCGCTGAGGGGAAAAACGATGGAAGACTACAGACACGCTTCCCGCCTGAACCGAATGGCTACCTGCATATCGGACACGCCAAAGCTATTGCAATGGACTTCGGTATTGCCGAAAAGTTCGGTGGCGTTTGTAACCTGAGGATGGATGACACCAATCCTCAGAAGGAGGATACGGAATACGTAGAAGCCATCGAGAGGGACATCAAGTGGCTGGGATTCAAGTGGGGAAAGGTCTGCTATGCCAGCGACTATTTCCAGGACCTTTGGGACTTTGCCGAGTGGTGCATACAGCAAGGACGTGCCTACGTGGATGAACAGACAAGCGAGGAAATCGCCGCTCAGAAAGGCACGCCAACGGAACCCGGCACCAACTCCCCCTATCGCGACAGACCCGTAGAAGAAAGCCTGAGGCTCTTCAGGGAAATGAACTCTGGAAACGTGGAACCTGGCAAGATGATTCTGCGTGCCAAGATAGATATGGCGAGTCCCAACATGCACTTCCGCGACCCCATCATGTACCGTGTGCTGAACATGGAGCACTGGCGTACTGGCAACAAATGGAATGCCTACCCCATGTATGACTTCACGCATGGACAGAGCGACTATTTGGAGGGCGTAACCCATAGCATCTGTACGCTGGAGTTCGTGCCTCACCGTGAGCTCTACGACCTGTTTGTTGCCTGGATGCGCGAATGGGGAGCTCAGACTTCACGCTTCACTTATCAAGGTCCGCGTCAGTTTGAGTTCAACAAACTTAATCTGAACTACACCCTTATGTCCAAGCGTAACTTGCTTGTCCTGACCAAGGAAGGTGTGGTGAACGGTTGGGACGACCCACGCATGCCAACCATCTGTGGTATTCGCCGCAGGGGTTACAGTCCGCAGGCAATACTGAACTTCATAGACAAAATTGGATATACCACCTTCGATGCCCTAAACGACATCAAACTGATGGAGGCTGCCTGTCGCGAGGACCTGAACACCCGTGCTATCCGCGTCAGCGCTGTGGTTGACCCAGTAAAACTGGTTATAGACAACTATCCAGAGGAACAAGTAGAAGAGATGCAGGCCGTGAACAACCCCGAACTGCGTGATGCCGAAGGGAATACCATCATGGAAGGCAATACACATGCTATTCACTTCTCGAAGGAGCTCTACATTGAGCGCGACGACTTCATGGAGGATGGCGGCAAGAAATTCCTGCGTCTGGGGCCTGGCAAGGAAGTCCGACTGAAGAACGCATACATCATTGCCTGCTCTGATGAACAGGATGAAAACGGCAACTACAAATGCATCGAGAAAGACAGCAACGGCAACATCACCTGCATTCATGCCACCTACGATGCCGACACCAAGAGCGGTATGCCAGGAGCCGACCGTAAGATAAAGGGCAAGACGCTTCATTGGGTAAGCTGTCAGCACAGCATTCCTTGCGAAGTGCGCAACTATGCTTGCCTCTGGACTTGCGAGAATCCACGCGATGCCATCAAGCAGTACGAAAAGGAGAATGGCGTTCGTGGCATAGATGCCATGCGTCCCTTCTTAAATCCTGAGTCGCTCATTATCAACAAGAACGCTTTCATTGAAGAGTTTGCGAAAGGATTGCCAGCACTGTCTTACCTGCAGTTCCAGCGTATCGGCTACTACAATGTTGACCCAGACAGCACACCCGAACATCTTGTCTTCAACAAAACCGTCGGGCTGAAAGGATAGAAGCAAATGATCAATTCCTATTACCAGTCGCGGCATTTCCTTAGGCTCTTGCATCGCTACGAGAAGGCAGTCTCCGAAGGGCATGTGCCCTATTTGGAGGCTGACGAGCTGACCGACATTGCCGAATACTACATGACCGGCAAGCAGGACGCCAAAGCCAATCAGGCCATACAGGCTGCCATCAATATGCACCCTGACAGCGTTGACCCGCAGATTTTCCTGGCTCGACAGAAGATGTTCTACGGTCAACTTGACGAGGCACGGGCCATCGTGGATGCCATCACCGAACAGCAGGACAGCGAGGTCGTCTATATTCGTGCCGAGATACTCATCAAGGAAGAACACGCAGCAGAAGCCTCCGAATTTCTGCTCGGCCAGATGAACCTGATGCAGGACTGCCTCGACACCTATCTACACGACTGCGTAGCCATCTTCATGGACTACGACCAATGGGACTTGGCTGAGGAATGGCTGGAGCGTCTCAGGGAATCCTTCCCCGACCATCCGCAGCTATCCATCATGGAGGCTGAGATAGAAATGGGGCTCGATAACTATGAGGACGCTCTCACCATGCTCCAGAAGATATTGGACGACGAGCCCTACAACTCCGAAGCATGGAATCTCCTGTCAGAAACATACGTCGCGCTGGAGATGTTTCCAGAAGCATTGGAAGCAGCCGACTATTCTCTCGCCATCAATCCCGAGGACAGTAATGCCTTGCTCATGAAGGGCAACGCCTATATGCACGACGAGCAGATGGGAGCTGCCATCGAACAATACAAGCAGTATCTCGAGGCTCAGCCGGACGACCTCAGCGTACAGATTTCACTAGCTATCTGTTATAGCAGCGAGGAACGTTTCAAGGAGGTCCTGCCGTTGCTCGAAAAGGCTGAACAATATGCACGGAAACTGCCCGACAGGGAATCCGACCTGCCACAGATCTACCAGATGCGAGCCTATGCGCTGGGACGTTTGGACAGGATTCCAGAAGCGCTCGCCATCATAGAAAAAGCAAGGGAATTTGGCGATGAAAGCCAGGCTTGGAAATACGATATGACCGAGGCCGACATCTACCTGCAATGCAAACAGACTGACCTGGCAGAAAAAACTTTCGCATCAGCTTTGGCAAGAAGTCCCGAACCGGGCGAGACGCTCTTCACGATTGCATTATCATATAGCAATGCAGGCTATATTGACTGTGCCATCGACCTGCTCGATGATGTCTGGACCATCTTCGGCACACAGGAAGGACAATTCGTAGTGCCCCATCTTGCAAACTGCTATCTGCAGAAAAACGACAAGAAAAACTTTCTCAAGTATCTCAAGCTGGCACCATATTGCGACCGCGAAGCAACTTTCTACCTCTTCCGCAACCGCTACCCAGGCATTGACCCCGAGGACTACTACACCTATGCATACAAGGAAATCCACGGCGACTTTCCGAAGTCATCCGACGAATTTGTATAGACTCAATAAAGGTGGGGAGATAAAAAAAGATTCCTAATCTCACGACTAAGAATCCCTAACCTTAAAAATCTAATACCATGAAAAACACTTTTGCTTCGTTGTACGGACAGGAGTCGAACCCATACCGTACTCTATTATGGCTATTATTAAAATTACGTTGCAAAAATACGGAGATTTTTTGAATTATTCCAAATAAAACATGAAAAATTTTGGTATAAATACCTTTTTTTTATTAAAAGAGCCCAAAAAACGAACTTTTTCTCCTTTATTTTGCAGTTTTATAGGTGCATTTTCTACGTTTGTATGAGGAAAGCACTCCTTTCATTTAATTACCATAACAAAACCACCTCGTGGTTGGCAGGAAATTTCTTTGGGTACAGATGCAGAATTGGTAATACTCCAGGCCCTATCGTCGCCATCTGCAAAGAGCAGGACACTCCCCTTGGGCAGAAAACCAAGTGGCAGTTTCAACGTCGAGGGTTCATCCTTGCCATTGATGCCGGCAACGTACCACGTGTTGCCGCTTCTGCGGGCCAGCACAGCGCCTTCGCCTGGATAGCCTGAGACAAAACGTGTCTCATCCCAGACGGCAGGCAACTTCGAGAGGAAATCCTGCACATCCTGAGGTTGGGACAAGAAACTCTCAGGATGGTCGGCCAGATGCTGTAACCCGCTCTCATAGAGCACGGTAAGTGCCAATTCGTGAGCATTCGTAGTGATGTGGGGATGCTGCGAGTCGCTGAAGGCACATGGCGTATAGTCCATTGGCCCAATCACATTTCGTGTAAAGGGCAGAGTGGCATTGTGACAAGCTGCCTTGTCGGTAAAAGTTGCCACGTTGTTGTACCATTCTGCGCCATAAACGCCCTCAGTTGAAAGCAGGTTGGGGTATGTGCGTTGCCATCCACGCGGAATGGTTGCTCCGTGGAAATTGACCAGCAGATGATGCCGTGCGGCACTCTCCATCAGGTCAAGACAATAATCCATGTTCATCTGGTTGTCGCCCGAGAAGAAGTCAATCTTCACACCTGCCACGCCTATTTTCTCGCACCAGGCAAACTCCCTCTCGCGGTCCTCGGGCTTGTTCAAGCGGAACTTAGGTCCAGGGGCACCATTAATCCATCCTACCGACGAGTTGTACCAGATGAGGGGCTTAATACCTTTGGAGAGGGCATAGGAAACGGCATCTTCTATGGTCTTACCATTGTTTGAGGCCAACTTGTCCATCTCGTCCCACTCGGCATCAATCAGCACGTATGGCAGATGCAATGCCACAGCCATATCCACATATTTCCTAATGATGTTGAAGTCATTGGAACCGTGATTGTTGGCCCAATATATCCACGAGACCACACCAGGAACAATCCAGCTGGTGTCCGCCAGTTTACTGGGTTCGCAGACATCTGTCACCAGCGTAGATTGCACGATGTCTTGGAGCGAGCCAATGATGATAACACGCCAAGGCGTGTGCCATTCTCCGCTCAGTTCCAGTTTGTTCTCTGCTGGCATCACGCTGAAACGCTCGCCGTCATTAAGCAAGAAGGAAGCACTCTGCCTGCGCTCGATGTTGGCTTCGGAAATCAGGGCGAATATGCCGCCGTTCGGTTCCAATAGCGCAGGGTAGCCCCAACGATTGTTCCAACCATCGGCAGAAGCGGAGACGCCGCTGAACGAAGGAACAGGTTTCTGCTTGTAGGTAGTGCTCATCGGGAAGAATCCCTCATACCCGTCTGACCATTGCATCATCCATCGTTTGGTACCTTCCGGAATCAGATAGACAGTATGCTCCTGAGGCAGACTTTGGTTTTGCAGGTTGGTGTACTCATAGCGGAAGGCGATACCGTCGTTGTAGAGCCGCATCACTATCCGCACCTCTTTGCCAAGTGCAGCCCAGTATTCATTGGCCTCATTGGTACAATGCAGGCGTTTCCCCTCCAGCATCTGATAGTCCTCAGTCACCTTTCTCAAAAAAATTAGTTTCTTGAACCCGACGTCTGCCAACTCTATGACTTTATGTTTCTTGTAGCTGACGACCAGATTCTTGTCTGTTGTCTTTACAGACAGGTTTCCGTTGGGTGATGATGCCTTTTGTGCATTTGAAGCCAGAGCTACACTATATAAAATAATGTATAGGAAGAACTTTTTCATTGTTAGAGTTTTTATTCGTGGCACAAATATACGAAAAAAGTTCATAGTTCATAGTCCTTATCTCATAGTTATTTCACAATTCACATAATTTTTCACTTCTCACTTCTAATTCTCCATTCTTCATTTTTCATTTTTCATTTTTTAATTCTTTTTTCGTACCTTTGCAGGCAAAAAAGCACTTGCACTATCATAATGAGTGATAAAATGGTCAACAGTCTCTTCAATAGGACCGAGCTTCTGCTTGGGAAAGATGTAATGGAAAGCATACGCTCCAAGAGCGTCATAATCTTTGGTGTTGGAGGCGTAGGGAGTTGGTGCGCCGAGTGTCTTATACGCGAAGGCATCGAGCACATCACCCTTGTCGATAGTGACGTTGTCTGTATCACCAACTGCAACCGTCAGTTGATGGCAACCACTAAGACCATCGGTGAACCGAAGGTGGAGGCCTTGCGCCAACGACTGCTCGAAATAAATCCGGAAGCCGACATTCTTGCTTTGCAGAAAAGCTATAATGAAGAGACGAAAAACGACTTTGACATAGAGACTTACGACTATGTCATCGATGCCATTGACTCTTTGAGAGACAAGATAAGTCTCATCATCAAGACCCTCTCTGACTCCCCCACTCTTTTCTCGTCCATGGGTGCTGCCCTGCGCATAAATCCGATAAAGGTCCAGGTCTCAGAATTCTGGGAAGTGAAGGGTGACCCGCTTGCCGCAGCTATGCGTTCTGCAATGCGAAAGCACAAACTCTTTCCTGCCCGCAAGTTCCTTTGTGTTCACAGCGAGGAGACTCCCCTACCCAATCGCGGCACAGCACTTCTGGACGGCAGCGCAACTTTCAACAAGACGCAGACCAACGGCTCCCTTGCCCATGTAACAGGCATCTTCGGTATGACCCTTGCCGGCTTGGTCATTCAGGACATCTGCCAACAGGTAGAATCCCTTTAGTTAGCGCGAACGTTAAAGAAGAAGTTGCCAGCTGCACCGCCTCCAGTAGCACCGCTCTGAGGAGTGATGCGACCATTGTAGGAGGTATTATCAACGATGTTGCCGTTCTCGATTGTCACGCCCTGACCGCTGTAACTATAACGGGCCACGAACTTGATGGTATCACGCTTTCCTGACTCCGTAGGCAGCGCATTGGCTGGAAGAAGCATGTGGCAAACGGGGTCTGCGTCACCATCCACATAGCCATCATAGTTGGTGTGACGATTATAAGTCTTTGTGGCATGAACCCTTTTGCCCGCTGTATCGAGCGTATCGTAGCAAAGGACCCAGCTGTAGTCGGTTGCGTTGATGAGGTGGCCGCGGTCTTTCTGACAAGCTGTAATATGAACTGAGTCACCTGCTGTCAAGTAAACATTGTTGCCCGAAGTACCCTGGACATAGTTTGGATAATCGCCTGTGTAATAGGTAAATCCGTACCATGTAGGACAATAGGAAGTGTAGTCGTTCTTCGAGCACGAGAAACAGACAAGAGACAACAGGCTGCAGACAATGGCATTTCGAATGATTGATTTATTCATATTGCATTAAATGAAGTTAAGTTTTTTCAATTCTGTATAGAGTCGCTGAACGGGAAGTCCCATCACGTTGAAGTACGAGCCTTCTATGGAAGTGACACCGATGTAGCCTATCCATTCCTGAATGCCGTAGGCTCCAGCTTTGTCCAAAGGACGGTAATGGGTAACATAGTAATCTATCTCTTCATCAGACAGCTGGGCAAAGGTAACGTGGCTGACAGAAGCGAAAGACCTACCCCAACCCTCCCTTAAAGGGAGCGAGTTCTCCCCCTTCACAGGGGAGTTAGAGAGGGTCTTTATTGTGACGCCTGTTACAACCTGATGCGTCTTGCCCGAGAGCTTTCGGAGCATCTGACGTGCCTCTGCCTCATCGGCTGGCTTGCCCAGGACCTCCCCATCGAGCCATACGATGGTATCGGCTGTGATGAGCAGTTCGTCGTCACCAAGGGTATATGCCGCAGCCTTCTTCCGACTGATATATTGCGGAATCTCCTCCATCGGGAGTCCGTCGGGATAGGACTCATCGAGGCCTGGCAGGGTACGGACCTCATATTCGAGGCCAAGTCCTGACAGCAGTTCCTTCCGTCGGGGTGAGTTGCTTGCGAGTATAATTTTCATAGGAATTTACCAACTGAACGCTTTTGCATTTGCCATCCACTTGCCCTGAGCCTTGAGGACTTGCTCTATGACATCACGGACACACCCATAGCCGCCGTCACGATGACTGACATAGCGACTGATTTCCCTGATTTCCGGAGCCGCATCTCGTGGGCAACAGGGCAGTCCGACCTGCTTCATCACTTCGTAGTCAGGAATGTCGTCGCCCATATAGAGCACTTCGTCGAGCGACAACTGGTACTTGTCGAGCAGCTGCCGCAGGGAGTCTGTCTTGACGGAACTACCTAAGAAGACATCATGGATGCAGAGACCCTCAAAGCGGCTACGGATGGCTTCTTCGTGTGCTCCGGTAATGATGGCGACATGAAGTCCTTCTGTCATTGCGATGCGCAGGGCATAGCCGTCCTTCGTATTCACAGAACGCATGAGTACACCTTCGTCGTTCATCTGGATGGTTTCCGCACTGAGCACCCCATCCACATCGAAGACCAGTGCCTTTATCTTTGTCAAGTCGTAGTCAATCATTTATGGCGTTAGTCCAAATTGTGAATTATGAATTGTGCATTGTGAATTGTCCTAAGTGTACCCTCTCCCACTTCAGGCGGTCTTCGTTCTGAGGCTTGCGTTCCATTCCCTTATGTCCTACGGCAATGATGCACACCACGCCACGGTCCTCGGGAATACCGAGCAGGGACTTCACTATCTGTTCCGACGAGCGCTCGTCGGCAGTATATCTGTTGCGCACCTGTATCCAGCAGGCACCCAGTCCCAGGTCCTCTGCCTGGAGCAGGATATTGGCCGCTGCCACAGAGGCATCCTCAATCCACACATCGCTGACGGTTGGGTCTGCCAGCACCACAATAGCCAATGGCGCACCTGCAAGGAAGTCTGAGCCCATCTGCTTGCACTGACTCAGGGCTGCGAGCATCTCCTTGTCCTCTACCACCACAAACTCATAACTGTGCAGACCCTTGCTGCTCGGTGCCATCAGTCCTGCCCGCAGCAACAACTTGACGTCATCGCCGCTCAGTAGCTCGTCCGTAAACTGACGCATACTGCGTCTCGTCTTTATTAATTCACTAAATGCTTCCATCTGACCATTTACTATTTACCATTTTCCATTTAATCATTTACCATTTGCACGGCAAAAGTACAACATTTTTTTGAATTTTGAATTTATACATTTTGATTTTAATACAATATTTCCCTTCTTTTCTCGTTATTATATAAGATGAAACGTTTCATATTGCTGCTTTTGCCTCTCTTCTGGGGCATAATGAACATTTCTGCTCAGGACGAGGAGGAGCCCGTCGATACCGCCAAGGTGCACCTGAAAGGAAAGGTCGTGGACGAAAGCCAGGACCCCGTAGCACTTTGTCAGATACGCATCGAGGGACAGCCCATCGGCACCACAGCCTCCCTGAACGGGCAGTACAGCCTCTCCTTCTCTACAGCCGACAGCGTCGTCGTTGTCTATAGCATGATAGGCTACGAGACACGTAAGCGCGTGCTCAAGAAGCCCAAGGGCAACCTGACCCTCAACATCGTGATGCGCGAGAGCGGCAAGGAGATGACCGAAGTCACCGTTGCCGAGACACGCCGTCAGATGGGCTCCATGCAGGAACTCAACAAGAAAGACCTGAAGCGCATGCCCAGCACCAGCGGCAATGCCGTCGAGGAACTCGTGGCAACCCAGGCCGGCGTCAGCACCCACAACGAACTCAGCAGCCAATACAACGTGCGTGGCGGCTCGTTCGACGAAAACTGCGTCTATATCAACGGCGTCGAGGTCTATCGCCCCATGCTCATCAGCAGCGGTCAGCAGGAGGGCCTCTCCGTCATCAACAGCGATATGGTGGAGAAGATAAACTTCTCAGCAGGCGGCTTCGAGGCCAAATACGGCGACAAGATGTCCAGCGTGCTCGACATCACCTACGCCCACCCCGAGCGCTTCGAGACCACCGTTTCCGCAAGCCTCCTCGGAGCCAACGTCTATGTTGGCTACGGCAACAAGAAGTTCTCTTTCAGCAACGGACTGCGCTACAAGACCAACCAGTACATGCTCGGCAGCCTCGAGACGAAGGGCGAGTACAAGCCCAACTTCCTCGACTACCAGGCCTATCTGCGCTGGGCACCCACGAAGGACTGGAGTTTCGATGCCATCGTCTATATCAACCGCAACAACTACAACTTCAAGCCCTCCGACCGCGAGACCAAGTTCGGAACCCTCGAGGACGTGAAGAGCTTCAAGGTCTATTTTGACGGCAAGGAGGAAGACCAGTTCCAGACCCTCTTCGGCACCATCCGAGCCTCGCGTCGTCTCGGCAAATCCGGAGCCCTCACCCTCACCGCCTCAGCCTTCAACAACCGCGAAAAGGAAACCTACGACATCCAGGGACAGTACTGGCTCAACGAGACGAACGGCGACGAGCAGCTTGGTGTCGGTTCCTACATGGAGCACGCCCGCAACTTCCTCTACAGCAACGTACAAGCCTTCAAGCTCGACTACGACCTCAAGAAAGGCCGGCACCACATGCAGACCGGCATCGGCTGGAAGCACGAGAAGGTACGCGAGAACTCGAACGAGTGGGAGTATCGCGACAGCAGCGGTTACAACGTGCCCCACACCGGCACAGACCTGCAGGTCATCTACAACATGCGTGCCAAGAACTCCATCAACGCCAACCACCTCGAACTCTACGCTCAGGACACCTACCGCAAGGAGAGTGCCCTCGGCATACTCAGCCTCAACTACGGACTCCGTCTCAGCTACTGGGGTTGGAACAGGGAGTGGCTCTTCAGTCCACGCGCCAGCATCGGCTTCGTGCCAGCCTCCAACGACAACTTCACCTTCCGCCTCGCCGCAGGACTCTACAACCAGCGTCCCTTCTATAAGGAGCTGCGCGACACCATCACCATTGCCGGCAATACCACCGTCCAGCTCAACAAGGACATCAAGTCGCAGCGCTCATTCCAAGTCGTGGCAGGCATGGAGTACAAGTTCAAGATAGCCGAGCGGCCCTTCAAGTTCACCACCGAGCTCTACTACAAGGCACAGTGGAAACTCAATCCCTACAACGTCGATAACCTGAAAATCGTCTATTACGGTAACAACTGCGCCACTGGTTACGTTGTGGGAGCCGACTTCAAGCTCTACGGCGAGTTCGTGCCCGGCACCGACTCATGGATCAGCTTCGGACTGATGAAGGCCAGCATGAACCTGAACGGCCAGAAGATACCGCAGCCCACCGACCAGCGCTACAACATCAACCTCTTCTTCTCCGACTACTTCCCGGGCACCACCCGCTGGAAGATGAACCTCAAGGCCACCATAGCCGACGGACTGCCCTTCGGACCGCCACACACAGGACTCGAGCGCAACGCCTTCCGTGCCCCCGCCTATCGTCGTTTCGACATCGGCATGAACTACCGTCTCATCGACAACGAAGACAAGCACCTGCGCCGCTTCAGGAACCTGCGCAACATCTGGCTCGGACTGGACTGTTTCAACATCTTCGGCCTCGACAACGTCAGCAGCTACTATTGGATCACCGACATCAGCAACCACCAGTATGCCGTCCCCAACTACCTGACTGGCCGCATGATAAACGCCCGCATACTGATAGAGCTTTGAACAACTTGCCGATAGAGATGGATTACATGAGAAGATTCCTGCTGCCCGTCGCCTGCTGCATGGTTGCCGTCGCAGCCGCACAAACCGACGTCACTAATGATTTCCTCACCAACCCCTCCTTCGAAGCCGATGCTGCGGCCTGCACGGATGACGTGAAGAGAAGCGAGAATGCCGATGGACTGCGCGGATGGGATGTCAGTGCCATCACGGGATGGACGACGACACGTCCGGACAAACAACTGCTCATCACCGCAGACTGCTTCACCGACAATAACTTCGGCAAAACCGCCATTTCCGACGGCCAGTATGCCCTGTACCAACGTAACGGTTGGAGCAACCAAGCGAGCACCATCCGACAGACCAGCAGCCAGGCCCTCCCCGCTGGCACATACCTGCTGAAACTGAAGACCAAGGCTTTCTATGCCAACTCGGCAACCAGCTCGGTCACCCTGCAAGTCAATGCAGATGGTCAGCGACTCTCCTCCACCGCTTTCGGTTTCGACAAAGGTTCGACAGATTGTATGGCAAACAGTGAATGGACAGAGCAGACGCTACGCTTTACACTGGAAACTGCCACGCCTATCGAAATCTTGCTCTCCGTCAATTGGATTAGTGGCGGAAGCCAGCTTGCTGTGGACGACGTAAGGCTCATCACCATACCCGACGACTATGTGGAACCCACCATCATCGGTGGAAGGGAAACCGACATACCCTCGCCCACGGAGGGCGTCATCACCCACCAGTTCGTCCCCGAAAACGTGATGATGCAAGACTTGCTGCAAATGCTGGCTGACCATCTCGTGTACATGAAAAGTCGCTATACACCCTGCGTATGGCCTACGGATGTTGGCGAGGAATGCGGCTTCTTCAAGGACACCGAAGGCTCCAACAACGACGAGAAAGTGGTCCGCCCCAATGCCGACTTCAGCATGATCTGCGCTTTCCTCTGGAAATACGCACAAGGCAATGTGCAGCTGCCAGAAGGCATGACGTGGGACGAGGTGAAGGAGATGGCCATTAAAAGCCTTATCTGGGGCTACAGCAGCCATAAGGCCAACCGGCTGAAAGTAACGAGCCGCAACGCCTACTGGGGCAGTACATCTACCTCAGACTACACGTGGGAGAGCTCCCTATGGGCCATGTCGCTCTGCTATGCCGCCCACTTCCTGAAAGACGAACTTTCAGAAGTGCAGTTCACCTACATATATAATATGGTGAAGGCCGAATGCAACTATGAGCTGGGGCGCAGCATCCCCACAGGCTATGTTGGCGACACCAAGGCTGAGGAGAACGGCTGGGAGGCAGACATCCTCGCATGCGCCATCGGACTTTTCCCCGAAGACGCCTTGGCGGCACAATGGTTCGACCGCCTGCGTGCTTTCGCCATCAACAGCTACTCACAACGCAACGATGCCACCGACTACACCGTCATCGACCCCGACTACGACCAGAAGACCGTTGCCGACTACTACCAGGGGCAGAACCTCTACGACGACTATACACTCCAGAACCACAATCTCTTCCACACCTCCTACCAGAACGTCGTCATGCAGGAGTTGGGTGAGGCACATCTGGCCATGAACCTCTTCCAGGGGAGTAACCCGAAATGGAGCACCAACGCCTTGATGCACAACCAACAGCACGTGATGGACGACGTGCTCAACTGGCTTGCATTGGCCGACGGCGAGCTGGCCATGCCCAACGGCAACGACTGGAGCCTGTTCCTCTTCGACCAAATCACCTCCTACTCCACGATGGCGTGCTTCCTCCGCGACCCCAATGCGTTACTCCTGGAGAATATGGCCTACAAATACATCAAGGCACGTCAGCAGACCACCACAGACGGCTCATGGCTGTTGCGCAGCGACGTCGGTAGCCGCCGCATGGGAGTGGAAGCCCACCGCGTGATGATGACCTACCTCATGCACGCCGCCGCCTCCACCGCCAACCTGCAGCCAACGACGTGGGACACCTTCAGCCGGCAACATCAAGATGCCCGCCTGTTCACATCCCAAAACATAGTCCGTGCTTCCAGTAAAGACCGCTTCGTGACCTTCTCTTGGAGCACAGGACTGAAGAGCTACACAGGTTACTTTACCGACACTACGCCCGACCGCAACAAAATCATCTGCCCCTACCGCGCCAACAATACGGGCAACATCCTCGGATGGTACGACGTCAGTGGTAAGAATACCAACGCCACACCTACCATCAGTGGCGTTTACGACCTGAAGGACAACGCCTTCACCATGAACGGACGCCTACAGACAAATGATGCCACTCTGGAAAACAGCTTCGTGCTGGCCGCCACGTCAGGCAACGCACTCATCTACATGAACCACGTCAAGGGGTTGCAAAGCGGAACCATCACAGGACGACGTGGCGGCTTGCTTGCCATCACCACCGACCCCTTCACCCGTTCCCAGCGTACACTCTATCATGCCGCAGGCCGTGTGCAGACCGACGGAACAAAGCAGATTCAGTTCCAAAGCGATTGGGCGAATATCGACAACAGCATAGGCATCGTTACCGTAGGCGGAACAAATCAAATGTCCTTCGGTGAACAGGCCAACAACAATAGCATTCTCTGTTCGAAGTTCTACCCGCTCTACTCAGTCGAGAGTGAAACATTCGCGAAGGATCAGGTCGTAGATTGCTCTGCCGTCGTCTATTACAGCCAGGTGGACAGTGCCACCACGTCACGTCTGGCCAGCGAGGTCGTCAGCCTTGCCGACCAGCTGCCCGAAGGCTGGAACGGACTCACCTGCGCCGACCCCGACAGTTCACGCTACCTCGTCCTTGCCAACCTGGCAGGCGGCAGTAATAACAACGCCGACCTCAGCGGACTCACCTGCGAATATGGCGCCCCCGTCCTCTCCGTAGAGACCTATATCACCGACAGCCAAGCCTATGCCACCATCCACCTCGACGAAAGCCACGCACTGATGCAGGCGCTGACGGTATTCATCAAAGGTACAGGAGTAGCAGCCATGATGACGGACCAGGACGACGAGCACCTGCTCTACATCCGCACCCTCGCCCCCACAGCAGAGCAAGTCACTGTCACCATGCTCATTGATGGAACGCCAGTCAGCAAGGTCTTTACCATCGACGGTGCCATAATCATCCACCTCTCCCAGTTTACCGAGGAGTTGGATCCCGACTGTGTGGATGTTGCGCTACAAGACCCGTCCACAGATTCCAAGGATAATGCCATCTATGACCTCTCCGGCCGCAAAGTCAGCAATTATCAATCGTCAATTATCAATTATCAATTGCCCAAGGGCCTCTACATCTTCAACGGGAAGAAGATACTGCACCAATAACGCCATTTTTTCAACTTTCCTACTTTCCATGACTTGGGATTTCGTTGGCAGGACCGTGTGGGCTGCTATCTGAGCCCGGACAGCAGACTTGTTGATGCAAATACAAAACAACGCGAGACGGCTCGACAAATGAATCGAGTCGCCTCGTTTTCTTGGGCGATTCTCGTTTGTTTGTTGGAGCCACTATATATAAATGTGGCTCCAACAAACAAACAAAAATCTTATCGCGGGAATCGGACGGGAGTTCTATTGCTTCACCACAGGTCGAACACTGTGACCTTCAAAGCGGTTGGCGTAGCTCGTACTGATATCTCTCGAATCGAAGAGTATGTAGTACGAGGCGTAATCCGTATTAAGCGAACTAAGCGAACGAGACCAGATGAGGCCGTAGCTGCCCGAATAGTAGATAATCGCGTCGTAGCGAAAGCCAGCGGCAGGAAAGAAGATTGTGTTACCGTTGCTCTTACTCGTTATCTTACGCCCATATACACCGTTTTCTGTTGTCCATGTCATGGTAGTGTAGCTGCTGTTGATGAGCTCTTCGCACTGTTCTAAGCTCGGCATCTGCCAACCACTGCCCCAATTTACCGTCGCTGCATCATCCTCTGGCTCAAGCTCTGTCTTGTTATCGACTATACCATAGCTGCTATTAGTGCAGTACTTCGTCATTGTTGAGTTTGAGCCTTTGCAGTACTTGTAGGTGCTCCAACTGAAATTCGTCTTGCCACTATTGTAGCCTGCCGTCTCACCCCAGGCAAAATAGTCGCCATAATCTTCAGGTTTCTCTGCACCCACATTGCACGTAGCCCACAAGGTTCCGCTTGGGAGGCCGAGATCTACATACTCCATTGTATCAGCTTTTCTCACCCTCACTGAGCACTCTGCCTTCACCCAACTGCCGTCCGTGGCGCGGCAGGTAATAGTGCAGATCCCTTCGGCATTGGCAATCACCTTGCCACTCATGCTGACCACTGCCACTTCCTCGTTGCTGCTCTCCCAACTTACCTCGGGATTGTCGGCATCCACGGGAAGCACAGTGACGGTAAGGCTCTTCGTATCGTTGGACTTCATTGTGAGTGTCTCATCGCTCAACTGAATCTCCCGCACGAAATTGGGCTGGGGTGTGGTGGCCCACACGCTGATGATGTTGCTGCCAAGGGGTTTGACGACCATCTTTTCAGCCGTCACATCGAGCACGCGGATATAGGTTAACGGTACGCCACCTGTGCTGTAGATGACGAGGTTGCCCTGATAGGGGAAGAACTTGAAAATGGCATCTTTGACGTAGTCCGTCGTGCCGTCTGACTTGAAGGTCACGGTCTCGGTCTTCGACTTATACCACGTTTTGGCGATACACATATTGACGGGCGTGAAGGGACCGAACACCTCGTCGCCATCCAGCCCGTTGTCGAACACGATGCTGTCTGTACTAAGGCTAAACTGCAGTTCCGTTCCGTCACTCTGATACACGCGGAAGCCCTGGCTCCACGCTGTCTGCACGCCTGCCACCATCAAGGCTACCAAAGAAAGAAATAACTTTTTCATTTGCTCTATAATACTAAGTCCTTGTATTTTGGGGAAGAGAGATGCCTTGGCCTCAAATCCGATGCAAAGTTATGTTTTTTTCTCCATATCTGCAAAGCCGAAAGAGAAAAAACGGATTAAGGATTAAAGAATAGAGTGAAAGGGTTCTCATCATGGTCTCAGCCGAGGTAAAACCTTTCTTAATAAGAAAGAGGTCAACTCTCTTAAGGAAAAAGGTGCCAACTCTTTTGAGGAAAAAGGTGCCTGCTTTCTTAAGGAAAGAGGTACATGCTTTCCTAATAAGAAAGGTATGCCCCTTTTTAGTAAGAAAGCTGGGGCCTGTCTGAGGTATCAGATTTTATTATGAGAACGTGCTATCCCTCCGCCGGGAGCGAGCCGTCCTTCCTGCCGAAGGGATAGTATTCCTATGCAGGGAGGAATAGTAATCCTTCGATGGTAGGGATAGTAATCCTTCGAAGGTAGGGATAGTAATCCTATGAAGGAAGGAATAGTAATCCTCCAACAGGAAGAATAGGACGCTAATTCGTGAACTTCTGTCCGCTCCTCCATATATTTTTTCCCTTCGGAGGAATAATTTTTTCTCTTCGGAGGAAAAAGTTTTTCTACGCGCAGTAGAAAAATCTTCTACTCAATGTGCATCCCTGTGCTTTCCATCTTGCCTTGAAGTGTGTGTGGGAAACGTGCTGTGCGGTGAGGGTGTGTCATAATTAACAACAACGGATTACACTGATTCAACGGATTATCTTAAATGCTGATTATCAGCGTGGCTTAAATCCGTCAAATCCGTGTAATCCGTTGTTTATATTATATTAATTGTATTTTGACACACCC
>JAILRU010000122.1 GCA_024697945.1 Bacteroidaceae bacterium | reverse complement strand
TCTTAATAAGAAAGTTGCCTCCTTTCTTAATAGAAAAGGTACCCCCCCTTTTTAATAGGAAAGCTGCCACCTTTCTTAGTAATCAAGTTTTAACCCCAATAAATAACCTCAAAAAAACAACATTTATGAAGTATTCAATCTCCACCCCCCCATAAACAGTGACGAGGGCAGAGCGAACCTTGTATTAATTGATGAGATAAACTTTCTTCTTGCCCTGGTATGTGGCGGTGACGGTGGCGCGGCCATTGGCGATGGAGCCGACCTCGAACTTCACTTCAGGGTTCGGGGACGTAGCTGACAGCTTGGAGTTAGCCTTCAGCGGAGCATAGACCTGATAGTGTGTGGCATCGGTGTAGCCGTTGGCATTGCTGCTGTAGATGGGCGTTGTCGGGATGGCGAGCTGCTTGCCATCGACGGTAATGGTGACCTGCGGAACCACAGGCGTCCTCCAAGCTCCACCCTTCGTGAAGCCTATTCCGTGAAGGTCAAAGAGTCCTTGTGGGCGTTGGGGACCTTGACGACGTCCCCATTGCTGACGCTGCTGAGGCTCCTCTACTTCAGGGCCTTCCACAACGAGGTAGATGGCGTGTTTGCCTGTCAGACCTTCTACATCAGCAACTTTGAGCGTGCAAGTCATAGGTTCCTTCGATGCCTCGGCTGAAACTGCAATGACACCTAACTCTTTGCCCTTCCAAGGATTGTCAAGACGCACATGAATGCTGAAGGCACCATGACCGCTTGGCGTGAGGAATAGGTTGAGACGAGTATCGTCGCCCTGCTTGGTTCCCTCGAAAGCAGGCAGTCCCTTGGTGCTCTGGGCAAGTCCTCCGAAGCCAAAGTACTTGTAGCCGATGATGCCACCGTTCTTAATGCCAGCCAGGTCCATGTGGTCCGACCAGACATCGTGGTTGTCCTGCAACCATTCATTGCTGCCAGGACCAGCCATAAAGCAGGCAATGCCCGCACTGTAGTACTGATAGGGAGGCAAGCCGAAGATTTGGAAGCCTTCGCTGGTCACCTCTGCACCTGTGTATTCGTTGCCATCAGTAGCCTTGGCTGTCCACTCATTGTCTGCTGCAAAGGTATCGTAGCCCGTAATGCGAACCTGACCGCCCTTGGCAACAGGTTTCTTGTCCCACTCAATCTTTACGGGAGCCACCATTGCCTGACGCGCATTGGCAAAGCCACGTGGGGGACGATGGTAGAAGACGTACCACTGACCGTTAATCTCTTGCAACGAGCCGTGGGTATTGTGAGCTGCATTGGTAGTAATCAGATGTGAGCCGTCTTCATTGGGCACCACACCGCGGCTATCAACGAGCACACCGCCCGACCGCCAGGGGCCGAGGGGCGAGTCACCATAGGCATAACGCAAGGCACTGTTGGTGTTGCCCAGACCATATTCCTTGCCTGAGTAGCCGGAGAATACCATCACGTATTTGTTGCCAACCTGTCGAATGGACGAAGCCTCGAAGAAGTTGAAGTCCAGCGGATTCTGTCCCTGATAGAGCGCTTTGTACTCGCTGCCTTCCTTGTCCAAGAGGCGGCCGTCGTGACTGCTGGCAGGGATGAAGGGGTCTATCAGCTCCGTACCAGGGCGCTTGCTGTACATGGTGTTCTGGTCGAGCTCACAAGCCGTAGAGTGCTGGAAGCCGTAGAAAACGTAGGCGCGGAAGCCTTTATCGAAGTCCTTGTCTTTCTTGTCCGTGATGTTCTCCACGAACACACTGGGGTCGAAGTCAATCAGCGAGCCATCTACGCAGGCACGTCCGTCGGGTGTCAGGTTCACAGGCGTGAAGGGTCCGTTGGGACGGTCACCCTTGCAAACCATTCCCACACGGCGCCATCCTCGGCTATGGGGATAGAGCCAGTAGGTCTTCTTGCCCGTCGCCTTGTCCTTGACCTCCACAAGGTCTGGGGCAAACATCGTGTCCCAACGACCATCGACATAGTACGAGAAGATGGGACCCTCGTCACGCCACTGGGTGAGGTCCTCCACAGGAGCCGACCACATGCGGACGTCGTTGCCGCAGTATTCGGAGTAGTGGGTGTCGTGCGAACCGATGATGTAGGCACGCAGCTTCCCTGGATTGTCAGGGTCTTCGAAGACACGCGGTTCGCCATCGGGCAGGTGTTCCCACAAGGGGAGATAGGGGTTCTGCGCCATTACTTGGCTAAATGACAAATGACAAATGATAAATGATAATGTCAGGAAAAGCTTTTTCATATAATAATATAATGTGTAGGATTGGCTATGACTTAATGTTCTGTGCCCGAGTTGATAACGGGATGTGCCGGTTCATCAGCACAAAGCACTACCAGGAGGTTGCTGACCATCGTAGCCTTCTTCTCCTCGTCAAGTTCGACAATCTTATCTTCCAACAGCTTTTCCAATGCCATCTTCACCATGCTTACGGCACCATCGACAATCTTCTCGCGAGCGGTAATGATGGCAGCGGCTTGCTGACGGCGCAGCATAACGGCAGCAATCTCCGGCGCGTAAGCCAGATAGTTGATGCGGGCTTCGGTAACCTCCAGACCTGCCATCGCGAGGCGCTCGTTAAGTTTGGTGGTCAGCACATCGTTTATCTCCGCAGCACCGCTACGCAGGGTGACAGCCTCGTCTTCCTTAGTGTCCTCGTTGTCGTAGGCATACATGCCGGCCACTTCGCGCAGGGCAGAGTCGCTCTGTACAGCAACAAACTTCTCGAACTTGTTCATACGAGCCGTAGAAGAATTGCCTATCTGTGCTCCAGCTGTATTGGAAACATCGGTGTCGATGTCGAAGATGGCTTTGTAGGTATCCTTCAGCTTCCACACCACAACCAAACCGATGAGGATAGGGTTACCCATCTTGTCGTTGACCTTGATGGGGTCGGCATTCAGGTTACGGGCTCGCAGGCTGACGTTCTTGACGCCCATGAAAGGATTGAGCCAGTAGAAACCCGTCTTGCGGAACGTGCCGACGTACTTGCCGAAGAATGTCATGACCTTCGCCTGGTTAGGTTCCAGCATGGAGAAGCCGCAGCAACAGATGATGCTTGCAACGAGCAACAGGACAGAGATAATGAAGAAGTGTGCACAGCTGTTGCCTATCTCGCTCTCCACGATGCCCAGGATGAAGCATGAAATGGTGAGAAACCACAACACAATGTCGATGAAAATCATTAGGAAGCCATTCAGATAGCCACCTTTAAACTCAAATTCCTTACCAGTCTTTTCCATAATATATATTAATGTGTTTATTGGTTATTTTGTCTGAGAGTTGCACGTCAAGCAATGCTTTTGCTCTGCAAAGATACGAAACTTAATTCAAAGTTCAAAATTAATTAGCTGTTCTTAACAATTCGCAGGGCTTTTCACCCTCATCTCTTGCAGGTGAGAGATTTATTTTGTAATTTTGCAGAGAATTTAATCCGTATTATATCATGAAACGTATTTCTTCATTCTGCATTTTATTATCAGTATTGCCCCTGTTGCTTTTTGCCAAGGGCGACAAGGACACTCGTCTGGTCATTATCACCATCGACGGCTTGCGCTGGCAGGAAGTTTTCCAAGGAGCCGAAGAGAATCTGCTGTCCGACACCAAACAGGTGCGCGACACCGAGCTGTATCGCGAGACCTACTGGCGCTCTACACCCGAGGAGCGGCGCGAAGTGCTGATGCCCTTTACCTGGAACACCATCGCCAAGAAAGGTACTATCATCGGCAATCGCAACCTGAACAGCATGATGCAACTGGCCAACAAAACCAACATCTCCTACCCGGGCTACTGCGAGATGATGACGGGTATGGTGGACGAAGCCATTACGAGTAACGACCCCGTCAACAACCCGCATCGCAATGTCTTAGAGGCTGCCAATGAGGACGCCCGCTACAAGGGCAAGGTCGTGATGTACGGCTCGTGGAAATCCACACGCTTTGCCATTCACAACGAGCCGGCAGGCATCCCCGCCAGTGTTTCCTACGAACCAAATGTCGCAAAGAAGCAGACGCCTCGCCTCCAGCTTGCAGAAAGGATGCTGGCAGGAATGCCCCACTTCTGGCGCTCGGAGCACTTCGACGCCTTCACTTATGCTTTCGCCCTCGAAACGCTGTTGGCCGACCATCCCAAGGTGATGTGGATTTCCTTCGGTGACTGCGACGAATGGGCTCATGCCCGCAAGTACGACCTATACCTTGACGGCGCGAAGGGTACTGATGCCTTCATCCGCGATATCTACGAGACCCTGGAGGCTGACAAGTTCTATAAGGGCAAGACCGTCTATCTCATTACCTGCGACCACGGGCGCGGTTTTGGCAACGAGTGGACCAGTCACGGCAGCGGCACCAAGGGCTCCGAGGCAACATGGCTCATGCTCCTGGGCAAAGGCATTGAACCCAAGGGAGAGACTTCGGAATGCGGTCCCTATTACACCAAGCAGATTGCCGCCACCATCGCCTCCATCCTCGGCATTGATTTCACACCAGATAACGGAGTCAAACTTGCACCGATAAATTGATAATTGACAGTTGATAATTGACAATTGAAAGATAATAAGAGATTTGATTTTATTAATTTTGAATTTTTAATTAATTATCGTATCTTTGCACCCGCAAATTATAAAGGAGAAATAGTAAAAAGGTGAAAAAGTGAAGACATCCTTCATTCTTCACTCTTAATTAAAACAAAGACAATGAACATTACATTTGAAAACGTCGATAAGGTGAGCGCGTTGCTTACCTTGAATATCGAAAAAGCTGACTACGAAGACAAGGTAAAAAAAGCTCTCAAGGATTTTAGCCACAAGGCAAGCCTGCCCGGTTTCCGTCCCGGCAAAGTGCCCGCTTCACTGATTCAGAAGCGCTTCGGCGCAGAAATCAAGGCCGAGGAAATCAATAAGCTTCTCGGCGAGGAAATCACCAAGTACATCCGCGAAAACAAGATTAACATGATGGCAGAGCCCCTGCCCAACGAGGAGAAGACGCCCACTATTGACTTTGAGACACAGGATGATTTCACCTTCGCCTTCGATATCGCACTCGCTCCTGAGTTCGATGCCAAGCTCACCAAGAAGGACAAACTCACATACTACGACATCAAGGTGGATGACGCTACGATTGACCAGCAGGTGCAGTACTTCTGCCAGCGTGGCGGTCAGTACGTCAAGGTGGAGAGCTATGAGGCTCGCGACATGGTGAAGGGTATCCTCTCCCAGCTCGACGCAAAGGGCAACACGCTCGACGGCGGCATCCAGGTAGAGGATGCACTCATGCTTCCTGAATACATAAAGGACGAAGGGGAGAAGGCAAAGTTCGAAGGCATCAAGCTGGGCGACGTCATCACCATCAATCCTGCCAAGGCTTTTGGCGACAATGCTACGGAACTTGCCAACGTGCTCCATATCACAAAGGAGGAGGCAGCCGAGGTGAAAGCCGACTTCAGCTACCAAATCTCCGAGATTACACGCTTCGAGCCTGCAAAGCCCACCCAGGAACTTTTTGACAAAATGCTCGGCAAGGATGTAGTGAAGAGCGAAGAGGAGTTCCGCCAGTTCATTGCAAACGATATCAAGAAGAACTATACTACCGATTCTGAGTACCAGTTCCTGCAGGACCTGCGTGCCCACATCATCAAACGTATCGGCGAGGTTGAGTTCCCCGAGGCAATCCTGAAGCGCTTCATGAAGCTCCGCAATGCAGACAAGGGCGAAGAATACGTCGAAAAGAACTTCAAGGAGACCCTGCCCGAACTGCTCTGGCACTTGGCTAAGGAACAGATATGCGACCAGCTCGAAGTGAAAGTGGAGCACGAGGACGTGCTTGAGACCGCCAAGGCTTTCACCCGCATTCAGTTCGCATCCTACGGCATGATGAACCTGCCCGAAGAGTCTATCACCAACTACGCCGCCGAGATGCTCAAGAACGAGCAGCAGGCACAAGGTCTTGTTGAGCGCACCGTCGAGAACAAGATGGCAGCAAAGGCTAAGGAAGCTGTGACCCTGAAGGTGAAGGAAGTCACGATGGAAGAGTTCCGCAAGCTTACGGAAAAAGGTGAAAAAAGTGAAAAGGTGAAAAAGTGAAAAGAGTGAGTATGAAAGACGAATTTCGCAAATATGCTACCCGACACTTGGGTATGAACAGCATGGTGCTGGACGACGTCATCAGCATGCAAAACCAGTACCTCAATCCATACATTCTGGAGGAGCGTCAGTTGAACGTCACGCAGATGGATGTCTTCAGCCGTCTCATGATGGACCGCATCATCTTCCTCGGCACTCAGATTGATGACTACACTGCCAACACCTTGCAGGCACAGTTGCTCTTCCTCGACAGTGCCGACCCAGGCAAGGACATCAGCATCTACATCAACAGCCCAGGCGGCAGTGTGCATGCAGGACTTGGCATCTACGACACAATGCAGTTCGTTGCCAGCGACGTGGCTACCATCTGCACAGGCATGGCTGCCAGCATGGCTGCCGTACTGCTGGTGGCAGGCAAGGAAGGCAAGCGCAGCGCCTTGAAGCATAGCCGCGTCATGATACACCAGCCGATGGGCGGAGCTCAGGGACAGGCCAGCGACATCGAGATTACTGCCCGCGAGATTCAGAAACTCAAGAAGGAACTCTATACCATCATTGCCGAGCACTCGCACACCGACTTCGACAAGGTATGGGCCGATAGTGACCGCGACTACTGGATGACGGCACAGGAGGCTCAGGAGTATGGTATGATTGACCGCGTGATGACACGGAAAGAGTAGTTAGAAAGAAATGGTGAAACGTAAGAATCGTTGTTCCTTCTGCGGACGTGGCGAGGATGAGGTGGCATTACTGCTGAGCGGCTTGAACGGATACATTTGTGATGAATGTGTCCGTCAGGCTGAAAAGATTCTCAACGAGAATATGGGCGGTGAGGTACATCTGAAGACTGGCAGCAATGACGGTCTTGACGTGAACGATATCCCCAAGCCTCGCCAAATCAAGGATTTCCTGGACCAGTATGTCATCGGTCAGGACAGTGCCAAGCGCTATCTTTCAGTGGCTGTATATAACCACTACAAGCGTTTGGCTCAGCCAGGGGACGATGGCGTGGAGATAGAGAAGAGCAACATCATCATGGTCGGTGCCACGGGTACAGGCAAGACATTGCTGGCTCGGACAATTGCCAAACTGCTCAAGGTACCTTTCACCATTGTGGATGCCACCATCTTTACCGAAGCAGGCTATGTGGGTGAAGATGTGGAAAGCATCCTGACACGACTGCTTCAGGTGGCCGACTACAACGTGACAGCTACCGAGCGCGGCATCGTCTTCATCGACGAAATAGACAAGATAGCACGCAAGCAGGACAATCCCAGCATCACACGTGACGTGAGTGGCGAGGGTGTCCAACAGGGACTGCTCAAACTGTTGGAAGGCTCAATCGTCAATGTGCCGCCCAAAGGCGGGCGCAAGCACCCCGACCAGGATTATATCCATGTCGATACGCGTAACATCCTGTTCATTTGCGGTGGTGCCTTCGACGGCATAGAACGCAAGATAGCACAGCGCCTCAACACCCATGTGGTGGGTTACGACAGCGTGCAGAACCAGCAGCGCATCGACACCAAGGACTTGATGAAGTACATTATGCCGCAGGACCTGAAGAGTTTCGGTCTCATTCCCGAAATCATAGGCCGTCTGCCAGTACTGACCCACCTTGACCCTTTAGATCGTACCGCATTACGCCGCATCCTGACCGAACCAAAGAATTCCCTTATCAAGCAACAGATAAAACTCTTCGCCATGGACGGCATCCAGCTCTCATTCGACGAAGAGGCATTGGATTATATCGTTGATAAGGCTGTAGAGTTTAAACTCGGTGCCCGCGGTCTGCGCTCCATTATGGAAAGCATCATGATAGAGGCACAGTACAGTTCTCCTTCGCAACAGATAAAGACACTCACCATCACCCGCCAATATGCTGAAGAACAAATAGAAAAGCAAAAAGGGAAATTGATGCAGTCGTAACATCCACTTAAGAAAAGACCACCCATGACCCATGTTTCCTTACCATCAGATGATACACGCCGCCTGAGCTTCTATCTGGCAATGGAGGAATATGTGGCAAAAGCCTTCTCCGAAGGGTCTTTATTCTTTCTCTGGCAGGTGGAGCCGACAGTCATCTTCGGGCGCAATCAGGTGATTGAGAACGAGGTGAACATTGACTATTGCCGTGAGCACGGCATCCAGTTCTACCGTCGCAAGAGCGGAGGCGGTTGCGTCTATGCCGACCAATCGAACGTCATGATGAGCTACATCACACGTTCGGACCAGGTGCAGACGACGTTCAAAGCGTACATGGAGATGGTCTGTGGAATGCTCCGCGAACTGGGACTGCCTGCCACCTCGACAGAAAACAACGACGTACTCATCGACGGCAGAAAGGTCTCGGGCAATGCCTTCTACCACATCCCAGGGCACAGCATCGTGCACGGCACTATGCTCTTCGACACAGACATGCAACACATGCTCTCGGCCATCACACCGCCCAGTCAGAAACTTACGAAACACGGTGTCGAGAGTGTCCGCCAACGCATCACACTCCTCAAGGAACATACGGACCTCACCATTGAGGCGTTCAAGAAATTCGCCATTCGGAAGCTCTGCGACAAAGAACTGAGGCTGACAAAGGAAGACGTGAAGAACATCGAAACCATTGAACAAGAATACCTGAACCCAGAGTTCATCTGGGGACGTAAAGAAATAAATAGTAAATCGTAAATAGTTAAATCGTAAATGGAAAAGAAGACTTGTCTTTATGACCGCCATGTGGCTCTGGGCGCACTGATGTCACCCTTTGGCGGCTTCATCATGCCCATTCAGTACACCAACATCACCGACGAGCACAATGCCGTGCGTCAGCACTGCGGTGTCTTCGACGTGAGTCACATGGGCGAAGTGCGCATCACTGGTTCCGATGCAGAGCGCTACGTGCAACACATCTTCACGAACGATGTAGCGGGAGCACCTGCCGGACAAATCTACTATGGTATGATGCTCTACCCCAACGGCGGTACCGTCGATGACCTGCTCGTCTATAAGATGGGCGAGAACGACTTCTTCCTGGTCATCAACGCTGCGAACATTGACAAGGACGTGGCTTGGATGAAGGAGCACACCACTGGATTCGACATCAAACTCGACCACCAGAGTGACTACTACGGACAGTTAGCTGTGCAAGGTCCAGAGGCAGAAACCGTCGTGGAAGAAGTACTCGGCATCCCCTGCAAGGAGCTGAAGTTCTACACGGCAAAGACAGCCGTCGTGCCCAGCGCTTTTCCGTCGGGTTCCATCATCATCTCCCGTACCGGCTATACCGGCGAGGACGGCTTCGAGATTTATGGCTCGCACGAGTTCACACAGAAGGCTTGGGACAAACTCATCGAGAGTGGACGCTGCAAACCCTGTGGCCTTGGCTGTCGCGACACTTTGCGCTTTGAGGTCGGTCTGCCCCTCTATGGCGACGAGCTCAGCGCCGACATCTCACCCGTAATGGCTGGCCTATCGATGTTCTGCAAGCTCGACAAGCCTGAATTCATCGGCAAGGAAGCCCTCGTGGAACAGAAAGCGAACGGTGTGCCCCAGAAGTTGGTGGGCATCGAGCTCCAGGACAAGGCAATCCCCCGTCACGGCTATGCTATACTGAACACGGACGGCGAAGTGGTTGGCGAAGTTACAACCGGCTACCACTGCCTTAGCGTTGATAAGAGCGTCTGCATGGCTCTCGTCAAGACAGAGTTTGCAAAGCTCGACACGCCACTGCAAGTGCAGATAAGAAAGAAGACGTTCCCTGGAACTGTCGTCAAAAAGAAATTCTATGATAAACATTATAAAAAGTAACAACTATGGCTAAATTTGAAGAAGGACTCCGCTACAGCGAGTCACACGAGTACATTCGCGTTAAAGGCGAATTCGGTTACATTGGTATCTCTGACTATGCTCAGCACGCTTTGGGCAATGTGGTTTACGTCGATATGCCCGACGTAGATGACGAAGTAACTGCAGGCGAAGAGTTTGGCGCCGTTGAGAGCGTCAAGGCAGCCAGCGACCTCATCTCTCCTGTCAGCGGCACCGTTGTAGAAGTGAACGAGGCACTGGAGGACCAGCCCGAGCTTCTGAACGAAGATGCTTTCGCCAACTGGATTATAAAGGTGCAGCTCTCCGACCCCTCAGAACTCGACAATTTGATGGACGTGGAGGCTTACAAGGCACACTGCGAAGAGTAAATGTTTAGGAGCCTTAACTCCTCCCAAAACAGAAAGAAATGAACTACAAGTATTTTCCACATACTGAGGAGGACTTGCAGGAGATGCTGAAGGCGACTGGCTCGAAGAGTGTCCACGACCTCTTTGCCGATATTCCTGAGGCTGCTCGGTTCAAGAGAGACTACGAACTGCCGGAAGCACTCTCGGAGACTGACTTGCGACTCTTCTTCGAACAACTGACCGCACCGGGCAACACGCAACAACTCGTCTGCTTTGCTGGTGCAGGTTGCTACGACCACTATGCCCCAAGCGTAGTGCAAAACCTCATTCAACGTTCTGAGTTCCTGACTTCCTATACTCCCTATCAGGCAGAGATCTCACAAGGCACGTTGCACTACATCTTCGAGTATCAGTCGATGATTGCAGAGCTGACGGGCATGGACATTGCCAACGCTTCGATGTACGACGGTGCTACCGCAACGGCAGAGGCAGCCATGATGGCATGGGGCAATGCCAAGAAGGCGAACTGTGTGTTGGTGAGTGAGACGGTTGACCCCAAGGTGCGTCGCGTCGTAGAGACATACGCGCACTTCCACGGTTTCCCCATCAAGCTCGTTCCCGCTGAGAACGGCGTACTTAATCGCAGCGCTCTCAACAAGGAACTCGCGGAAGGCGGCGTCGCAGGACTCATCGTTCAGCAGCCCAACTACTTCGGCATTGTCGAAGACTACACGGGCATTGCCGATTCCATCCACGAACAGAAGGGAATCTTCGTCGTGAATGCCAATCCCAGCGACCTGGCAATCCTGAAGACACCTGCTGAGTGGGGAGCTGACGTGGCAGTCGGTGAAGGCCAGAGCCTCGGCATCCCCATGACCTTCGGAGGTCCTGGTGTGGGTTACATGGCCTGCACAGAGAAGTTAATGAGAAAGCTTCCAGGACGTATCGTGGGACAGACACTCGACAATCGCGGCCAGCGGGCTTTCGTGCTTACGTTGCAGGCTCGCGAGCAGCACATACGTCGCCAGAAGGCCACGTCCAATATCTGCTCCAACCAAAGCCTCATGGCGCTCTACGTCACGATATACCTCAGCCTCATGGGCAAGGAGGGACTACGTGAAGTGGCTGAGATGAGCTATGCCGGCGCACACAGCCTCCGCGACAAACTCATCGCTACAGGCCTGTTCAAGGACACCTTCCCAGGACAGCCTTTCTTCAATGAGTTCTGCGTGGACTACGATGGCGACCTCGATGCACTCCTCGACGAATGCGTAGTTAACGGCTATCTGGCTGGCGTGAAGGTCGGCGAAAAGACGCTCATGCTTGCCGTGACAGAACGTCGCTCACCCGAGGAGATAGAAGAGTTAGTTGACATCATTCAGCAATTTAAAGCATAGGAAGCAAAGGTATGAACAGAACATTATACGGAAACCTTATCTTCGAGTTGTCGAAGAAAGGACGCAAGGGTTACTCTTTGCCACAGGACTATGACCGCACGCACACTACAGCCGAGCTTCCCGAGACATTGCGTCGCAAGGAAGCCGCTCGTCTGCCTGAGTGCGACGAACTGACTGTTGTCCGTCACTACACGAACCTCAGCCACAACAACTTCGGTGTGAACGACGGCTTCTATCCGCTTGGTTCTTGTACGATGAAGTACAATCCCGTCATCAACGAAGAGATTGCTGGCATGAAGGCCTTCGCCGGCCTGCATCCCTTGCAACCCGCCGTAACCTGTCAGGGTGCGTTGGAAGTTTATTACAACCTGCAGGAATCGCTTGCAGAACTGGCAGGTTTGAGCGAGTTCACTTTGAATCCCTGTGCCGGTGCTCATGGCGAGCTGACAGGTTTGATGGTCATCCGTGCTTATCATGAAAGCCGCAAGGATGCAGCTCGTACCAAGGTCCTCATCCCCGACTCTGCTCACGGCACGAACCCCGCCTCTGCAGCTGTCTGCGGCCTTGAGGTCGTGGAGGTGAAGAGCCTTGCCGATGGCACTGTTGATGTCGAGCACCTGCGTCAGCTTCTCGACGAGATGGGTAGCGATGTGGCTGCCATGATGATGACCAATCCCAATACGCTTGGCATCTTCGAGCCGCACGTGCTGGAGATTACAGAAATGGTTCACAAGGCAGGCGGTTTGATGTACTACGACGGAGCGAACCTCAATGCGCTGCTCGGCGAGTGCCGTCCTGGCGACATGGGCTTCGACGTGATGCACATCAACCTGCACAAGACGTTCTCCACACCTCATGGTGGCGGCGGACCTGGCAGCGGACCTGTCGGCGTTCGCAAAGGCTTGGAGCAATTCCTGCCTACGCCAAGAGTCAAGAAAGTCATCGTTAACTATGACATCCCAGAAGACGGACCAACCGAATGGGAAGGCTTCATCATCGACTGGGGACAGGGTGATCAAGAAAAGCCGCTTGGTTCCGTTGGCAACTTCTTCGGAAACTTCGGAGTGATGTTGAAGGCATACGCCTACATCCTGTCGCTCGGAAGCGAGAACATCAAGCAGGTCGGTCCCTTAGCAACGCTCAACGCCAACTACATCAAGGAACGTCTTCGCGATGATTATCTCCTGCCCATCAAAGGTCTATGCAAGCACGAAGTGGTCTTCGACGGCCTCGTTGACAAGAGCACAGGCGTGACGACGATGGACGTTGCAAAGCGCTTGCTCGACTATGGCTACCACGCTCCCACCATCTACTTCCCGCTCCTCTTCCATGAGTCTCTCATGATTGAGCCTACAGAGAACGAGAGCAAGGAGACCATCGATGCCTTCATCGACGTGATGCACAAGATTGCCGAGGAAGCCAAGACAGATCCAGAACTGGTCAAGACAGCTCCGCACAACACACCCATCGGCCGTGTTGACGACGTCCTGGCTGCCAAGCAACCGGTTCTGACATACTGGAAATCATTGGAAAATGAATGAAAGGAGTTAAGGGAGTAAAAGGAGTTAAGGACAATACTTCGGGATGCTGGGTTTAGGACATTGTTTCAAGCTGCTATAACTATCGTCTTTAACTCCCCAGCGCGACAGCGCGACAACTTCTTTAATTCCTTTAACTCCCATAAATAATGTTCCCATGAAAGAAACAGACCTTATTATTATCGGTGCAGGCCCTGGCGGTTACAAAGCTGCCGCCTATGCTGCAAAGCATGGCCTGAAAGTTGTCATCTTCGAGGGTGCCGAAGTGGGAGGTACGTGCCTGAATGTAGGTTGCATTCCCACGAAGACATATGTCCACTCAGGCTCTTTTACAGAGGCTCGTGAGCGTATGACACAGGTCGTTCCCCAACTCCGTTCGGGTGTTGAGAGCATCCTCTCCCACCCCAACATCTCCTTAGTACGTGAGAAAGGCGTCTTCGTCGATGCCAATACGGTGGGCGACTATACAGCCAAGAACATCATTATCGCCACAGGCTCTACCAGCAAACTCATCCCTGTTCCAGGTATCGACAGCCCCGAGGTAGTCGATTCCACAGGTCTGCTGAACCTTGAAACCCTGCCCAAGCGGCTTTGCATCATCGGTGCAGGCGTGATAGGGATGGAGTTTGCCAGCGTATTTAACCGCTTTGGCTCGGAGGTCACGGTCATCGAGTTCCTCAAGGAATGTCTCCCTGCCCTCGATAGCGACATTGCCAAGCGTCTTCGCAAGCAAATGGAAAAGGCTGGCATCACCTTCAACATGAGTTCTGGCGTAAAGGCCATCGTGTCCGAAGCATCTCCGTCGGGTAAACGCACCAAGGTCCTCTTTGAGCAAAAAGGCAAGGAACTCTCTGTCGAGGCCGATGTCATCCTTGTGGCAACAGGCCGCAAGCCCAACACAGAAGGTCTGAACCTCGAAGCAGCCGGCATCACCCTCGCTCCTAACGGCACCATCCCCGTCGATGAGAACTTCAGGATCCTCCCTAACTCCCCCTTAAAAGGGGAGGACACGAGTCAAAAAGTCTCCCCTTTAAGAGGAGATTTAGAGAGGTCTGTCTTTGCCATTGGCGACGTCAACGGCCGCCAGATGCTGGCTCACGCAGCCGAGGTGCAGGGCATCCATGTCGTAAACCGCATCCTTGGCATCGAGGACAATATACGCTTCGAGGTGATGCCTGCCGCCATCTTCACCAATCCCGAGGCCGCCTGCGTTGGCCCAAGCGAGGATCAGTTAAAAGAAGCCGGCACGCCCTTCGAATGTCATAAGTCTTTCTACCGTGCCAACGGCAAGGCTTTGGCGATGGGTGAGACAGAAGGAATGGTCAAACTCTGCTGCGAGCCGAAAGAGGGACGCCTCCTCAGCGCCCACATTTTTGGTGCTCATGCTGCCGACCTCGTACAGGAAGTGACAGCCTACATCACCCTCGGTGCCACACTCCGCCAGCTTCGCGAGACCGTGCACATCCACCCCACCCTCTCCGAAGTCCTAATCGAGGTCAACTAACAGAGCTCCAACATTGTTCATAATCAAGACCTTCATGACTAGGACACACCCAAGCTCTTTGAAGCACAGGGTGAATGTTCGGGTATAGCCATTGGATAAAACAACTTATGTTCACTGCAAATTCTAATCGATATGCCGAGATGAAGTACCGTCGATGCGGACAGTCGGGGGTACTTTTGCCTGCCATATCCCTTGGTTTTTGGCATAACTTCGGGAATGTGACTTCCGAAGAGCAGAGCAGAGCCATTGTGCGCGCTGCCTTTGATTCCGGCATCACACATTTCGACCTCGCCAACAACTATGGCCCCGACCCGGGGGCTGCCGAGAAGCTACTGGGCAAGTTCCTGCACGACGATTTTCGCACCTATCGCGACGAGCTTTTCATTTCTACCAAGGCAGCTTATGATATGTGGGACGGTCCTTACGGCTCATGGGCATCTCGCAAACACATGATGGCCAGCCTCGACCAAAGTCTGCGGCGCCTCCGGCTCGACTACGTTGACCTCTTCTACTGCCATCGCTTCGACCCCAATACACCGCTCGAAGAGACGTTGCAGACGCTGGTGGATGTGGTGCGACAGGGGAAAGCCCTCTATGTCGGAATTTCCCGTTGGCCGCTCGAAGCAGCCGGCATCAGCTATCAATATCTGCGTCAGCACGATGTGCAGTGCCTCATCTATCAGGGGCGTCTCAACCTTTTCGACCAAGCACCTAAGAGCGAAGGCATACTCAGTCAAGCAGCCGAGAATGGCATCGGCTTCATCAGCTTCTCGCCGTTGGCACAGGGCCTACTTACAGACCGCTACCTCAATGGTATTCCAGCCGACAGCCGCATGGCTCGCGACCCACGCTTTCTGCACGCCGACATGCTCACGCCGCAGGTACTCGACCGCATCCGAGGTCTGGGCGAAATAGCGGCGCGCCGCGGCGAATCGCTCGCCTCGATGGCACTTTCCTGGATTCTGCATCACAAAGAAGTGACGAGCGTCATCATCGGAGCCAGTTCGCCTGAACAATTGCATCGCAACCTTGCGGCCCTCAACAGCCCCGCCTTCACTGACGAAGAACTGCAAGACATAGAAAAGGTAAAAGAATAAGCCTCAGGGATTCGGATTTTTTTTTGCTACGCACAGGAAATATTTTTTCTCTTCGGAGGAAAAAGTTTTCCTACGCACAGTAAAAAAAACTGCTTCCCAATGCCTGTTTTCGTGGCGGCATCATCGTTCGTTCGTTTGTGTATTTATGTATTTTTTTACATAAATACACAAACGAAACCAACGACAATAGCTTTGTCGCGGGCTCGCCCAAAATGTGGGGAAATCTGGCTACGACCTGGACTGGTCGCTTCGTCGATAGCGTCCTATCCCTACCTTCGAAGGATTACTATTCCTTCCTGCATAGGATTACTATTCCTTCCTGCATAGGATTACTATCGCTCCGGTTGAAGGGAAGGCTCGCTGGCAGGGGAGGGACGGTATGTAACAGGTATAAGCTGGAAATACTCTAACCGATGGATATGCCTCACATAAAACAGGAAAAACGATGTGAGGCACTTGTGAACCAGCGGAAGTTGAGGGGAGCTGGTATGACCTCAGTGGCCGCAAGCTCGACAGCAAGCCTGCTTGTCTGCATCAAATAAGCTAACAGAAAAAGGGTGTGTCATTTTGCCTTTGACACACCCTTTTTCTGCATATTGCCGTTATGGAGTCATGGGACGATAATCTCATGAAGTGTTAATAATTCATAATTATTAAAGGTTGATGACCTATCCATTTCTAAAAAAGTGTAAATTTACACTCGAAAAGTAGTAAAACTGACAATTTATCAACTCTAAAAACAACTAATTGACATGAAACAGAAATTTTACTTTCTTTACCTGACGGCATTGCTATGTCTGGCAGGAGGCGGTATGGCCACTTTGGCGCAGACACCTGAGCCTACTGGCAAGTGGACCTTTGAGAACACAGAGGACCTGATGGCTCCCTCGGTCGGCAACCTGGCGCTGACACCTTGCCTTATACCGGGCAACTACACCATTTCGCCCTCAACTGTCAGCGAGACAGGCATCGTCACAGCGGATGGTCCGACAGAAGGCAGGAAGGCTATCTGCGTGCCTAAAACAGCGGCTTTGAAGGTTTCTCGTGCCGAAGGTGCAGAGACTTCGACCGCCTACACCATCATGATGGACTTCATGGTGCCAGATGCCAATCCCTTCAACGGCTTGCTCCAGATGGACGAGGCTAACGACCACGACGGCGACCTCTTTACCAACAAATACCAGATAGGTATTGGTTCTCTGAAGTATGCCGGCAACGTTAAAGACGGCAAATGGTATCGCGTTGTGTTTACCTACGACGAAAGCAAGCCGGAAGGCACCCAAGCCAGGCTCTACCTGAACGGCTCGAAGATTGCCGAGGGCAACGCTAACCAACGCCACATCATGCAACCCTTCGGATTCTATGTGCTTTGCGATGAGGACGGAGAAAAGATTGATGTCACCTATCTGGCAGAAGTCGTATTCTGGGAAACGCCCCTCACCGACGAAGATGTAGCTGAACTGGGCAATGCCGTTCCCACTGTAGTGACGGAGATTGCCACAGCCCAAGACATGAAGGACTTCGCAGAGGCTGTGAATAACGGTGAGGAGATGAATGGCGTGCTGACAGCCGACATAGACCTGAGCGGAGCATGGGAAACTCCCATCGGCACCAGTGAGAATGCCTTTGCTGGCACCTTCGACGGTCAGGGACATAGCATCACTGGCTTCAACTACACAAGCACCACTGATGGCGGTGGTCTCTTCGGCTATACAAGCAGTGCAAACATCAAGGACTTCAGCATCTATGGCAGCCTCGAATCGACTGCAGGTACAGGTTCCGGTGTGATAGGCTATCCTTCCGGCAGCAACATCTCGGGCATCCACTCCTATCTGGAGATTAGTGTTCCAGTGGAAAGCGTGCACCATGTGGGTGGCGTCGTAGGTTCTGCCCGTGGCAACAACACTATCACAGGTTGTACCTTCCACGGCTCCATGAGCGTGGCATACGGCAGCAACGACAACTTCGCAGGCATCGTGGCATATCTGGGCGGCGACAACGTGTCGTTCTGTGCTAACTATGGTACGATTAATTTCGATGACCCGAATTGTGCAGCAGGCGGTATTGCAGGCTATTGCAACAACACATCCTCGTGGGTGCATAACTGCCTCAACATGGGTGCAGTCACTTACAACGACCCCGAGGAAACCCCCAATCGTAGCGGTGCCTTCGTGGGATGGCTGCGTACCCACGACCCTGAAAAGATGAAAGGCAACTGCTGGCTGGAAGGCAGCGCATCAAGCGCAGGCAGAGATGGTGCCACCATCAAGTTGGAGACAGCATTCTGCTTCAAGGAGGCCCAACTTGCAACAGGCGAGGTTTGTTACAACCTCAACGGCGACCAGTCTGTTATCGGATGGTACCAGACATTACCCGAAGACGAGGCACCCGTCCTTCTTGACCCCACTCACAAGCAGGTCTATAAGAACGGGCGTCTGCATTGTAACGGCGATCCCTCCGAGGACACGAACTTCTCCAATGAGAACCTGGGCACGACGCAGGATGACCACAACATCGTGGACGGCTTCTGCAGTTATTGCGGCCTGTTCTATCCCGATGCCATCACACCTAATGCTGACGGCTTCTACGAGATTGCCAATGCAAGGCAGCTCTGTTGGTTCGAGCAGAAGGTGAACACTGGTAATCTCACAGCCAACGCTATCCTTATTGCTGATATCGACTTTGCAGACCTTATGCCCGAAGGCGCAGACCCAGAGCAAACCGAGATTGTTTGGACGCCTATCGGTGACTGGGGTGCCACGAGAGGTGTGAGCAGCGCAGGCTACCAAGGCCACTTCGACGGCCAGGGTCACATCATCAAGAACCTCAATGCCACCTCTAAGCAGAATTTCTTCGGATTGTTCGGTGTCCTCTCGTCAAACGCTATTGTCGAGAACTTTGACATTTATGGTACACTCGAGTCCACAGTCCAGTATTGCGGCGGCGTGGCAGGATATGCTCGCGATATCAACCCAACAATCCGCAATATCCACAGCTATGTGAACATCAACAATACGTCTGCAGGCGGCAGACAGGGCGGCATTTTGGGCTGTGCCCAGGTTGACAATGCCAACTACAAGACCTATATTGAGGGCTGTACCTACTCTGGGACCCTTGACGGTAACGATGCAGGCGGCGGCGGCAACTATGGCGGCATGGTAGGTTACTGTAACAGTAACAGCAATAACTTCATTGACATCACCAACTGTTTGTTCGACGGTGAGGTTGTCAACAACAATCCTACACCTGGCGGCTGTACGTTTGGCGGTTTCATCGGCTACAGCAACTCCGCAGTCGTAACCATCAAGAACTGTCTGTCTATCGGTACGGTCGAGTCTGCTGTCTGGGGTCAGTACTTTGGTGCCATCAAGAACACAAAATCTTCTATGCCCAACAGCTACTATATCGGTGAAATCCTCAACGGCTCTGCAAGTACCGTTACCTTGACTGCCAACGAGACCAACACCGACGAACTTGCCAGTGGCGAGATTTGCTGGAAGCTGAACGAAGAGACTTTCGTTGATGCCGTCTGGCGTCAGGACCTCGATGAGGAGAACTATCCGAAGCCCACAAGCAAGGGTGCCATTGTCTATCAGACTCCCAACGGCTATGACTGCATCTCCGAGGAGAAGCCCGAATCACTCTCCTCGTTTATCAACAGCGTAATTGCCAACGAAGAGGACTTCATCGAGGACGAGAATCTGGTGGCATATCAGGTATTGATTGATGAGTATAAAGCAGCTATCGAGTCCTGGGGACAGATAGAGACTTTCGACGCATTCATGGCTGCCTATAAGGCTGCTGCCGAAATAAAGGAGGCTATCAAGGTGTCGGCTGCCAACTATGCTGCATACGCAAAGGCTTGTGAGGATGCAGCCAACTATCTGAAAGAAAACAGCCTCGAAGGTCAGTGGGCTGACTTCCTCAAGACTTATCTGGAGGAAATGGTCGAGCCGAACAGCAACTATCCCAACGGCAGCTATGCCTACATTATGGATGAACTCAACCTGGACGACGAAGCCCTCGCAGCTGAGGTTGACTTCGTGGACCAGATGCTGGAGAACGCCATTGCCGGCGGCATCACTCCAGGAACTGAGATTACCCGCCTGATGATTAATCCCACCTTTGCTGAGGACTACGAGGGCTGGACAGTTGAAGCCGACGGCGGCACAGCTACGGTTGAAGGCGTACGCGACGTTATGCCTATTCCCGAGGGATACAACAACCAGAGCTTCAGCGCTTCCCAGACTCTGACCGAACTGCCTAACGGTATCTACATGATGTCCATGAACGGCTTGTTCCGCGCTGGTACGGACATTTATTCTCAGTTCTATGCAGGTCAGCTTTACCTGAACGACACCTATAACTACTTTATGTCTCCAGGTGAAGATGCTATCTCAGCCGACGAGGCAGAGGACCAAGTGAACTGCGACCTCTCAAGCGACGCCGCATATTCTTTGGACGGCATAGACGGTTGGGTGCCCAATGTAAGGAAAGGTTGCTCATACGCCTTCAAGGCGGGCCGCTACCAGAACTTCGTCGCAACGGAAGTAACCGACGGCACTCTGACGGTTGGTGTGCGCAACCAGGGAACAGGTCTTGCTAAGGACTGGCTGCCCTTCGGCAATGTTCATGTATGGTATCTTGGCACAGCACAGGAAGCCAACAAGAAGCTGAATGAAGTGCTGGATGGCTATGTTGCCCGCGCTCAGGTCATCGTGGACTTCGCCTATAGCGAATATGAAGATTTTGCCCAGTATCCCAACATCTCCGAGGACCTGAAGGACCAGCTCTCTAAGGCTATTGCCGCCACCAAGACTGCTACAACAGGCGAAGAGAAGATGGCTCTCATCAACCGTTTCTCCGCTCTCTTCAACGAGGTACATGCTTGCCGCAAGGCTTACATTACAATGCTTGATACAGCCAACAAGCTGTATGACTTCCTAGATGTTCTGGATGCCACAGGTGCTATTACCTCTGACGAGTACAATGAATTCGACGCTTTGATTACGGAGACCCAGAATCATTATACAACGGGTGATGTATCAGCAGAAGAGGCACTTGCCATTGCTGCCCAACTGAACATTGTAGATAAGTTGATGCCTCAAGTGGATGGTGTATATCAGTTGGCAGATGCAAGAAGCCTGTTGCTTTTCTCCTTGCTGGTGAACGAAGGCCAGGACAGAATTGATGCCGCACTTACCGCTGACATTGACCTCAGTGAATTAATTCCAGAAGAAGACAAGGCAGATGCCGATCCTTCCGAGGTACTTGAGATTGGCTGGACACCTATCGGCAAGTGGGGCGATAAGAGTGCTGCCTACAGAGGGCACTTCGACGGACAAGGTCACACCATCAAGAACCTCAACGCCACCTCCAACCAGAACTTCTTCGGTCTGTTCGGCGTCATCTCTGATGGTGCTGTCATTGAGAACTTCACCATCTACGGTAATATCAACGCCACCGTCCAATATGTCGGAGGTACCGTTGGTTACTCTCGCGACACAGAAACCGTCATCCGCAACGTCCACAGCTATGTGAACATCTACAACATATCGGCTGGTGCAAGACAAGGCGGTATCCTGGGTACTGCACAAAACGGCAAGGCAACAGTCGAGGGATGTACCTACTCCGGCACACTTGACGGCAACGATGCTAGCGGCAGCGGCAACTATGGCGGAATAATCGGTTATGTCAACAATAGTTCAGCAGCCATAGCCATCATCAACAACTGTCTGTTCGACGGTGAGGTCGTCAACAACAACGCAGCTCCTGGCAACTGTACCTTTGGCGGTATCGTAGGATACAACAACTCTGGTACCGTAACCATCAAGAACTGCTTGTCCATTGGCACAGTCCGTTCTGCTAGAGCTTCTCAGTTCTTTGGAGCCCTCAACGGCAACAACTCTACGTTCGAGAACAACTATTACCTTGGCGCCAACATTAATGGTCCTGGTAGTGGTGGTACAGCGGCTGGTCCTGCTCCTGTCAAAGTGACAACCGAGCAGTTGGCAAGCGGTGAGGTCTGCTTCAAGTTGAATGGTGACGATGAGGTTCATGTATGGTATCAGACGCTCTTCACCGACGAGACTCACACGCCTGATGCTTATCCTGTACTCGATCCTGCTCATGAGACGGTGCTCTTTATCGAAGGTCTTGGCTATTACAATGCTAACGATCCTGACGGCATCAACGAAGTTGGCGATGAGCAGTTAACAATTGACAATGCTATTTACAACCTTGCCGGTCAGCGCATCAATAAGCTTCAGAAAGGCATCAACATCGTGAATGGCAAGAAAATCCTTTATTAATATTAAATGAATGTTCATGCAAGTTCGGGTGGATTGATTTCCTCCCGAACTTGTTACCAAGAAGAATCTTTTTTTATCATAAAACCAAAACTAACTAACATGAAACAGAAATTCTACTCTCTATTCCTTACTGCCCTGTTCGGCATGTGGGGAATGCAAGCAGGGGCGCAAGAGTTGACCACTACGGAGGTTGACGGCGTCACCTACTACGAGATTGACGATGCTACAGACCTTGTGGCATTTGCAGAACTGGTGAACACTGGCGAGCTCAGTGCCAATGGCTTACTGACAGCCGACATTGACCTTTCCAGTGGTACCCCAACAGCCACTTGGGAGCTTCCCATCGGAACACCAAGCGGAATCTATTCTGGTACCTTCGACGGTCAGGGACACAAGATTACTGGCCTCGAAGGAACAAGTAACGGCAGGTTCGGACTCTTTGGCTACATCCAAAATGCCACTGTCCAGAACTTCAGCATTGCCGGCAAAATTACGGCTTGTTCTGCAGATGGTGAAGCAGCATATGGTACTGGTGCCATCGGTTGGTCGGAAAGCAGTCACATCTTCAATGTGCATTCTGCATTGGAGATTGAGGTTGTCGAATCCAATGTGCATCATGTAGGCGGCGTGGTTGGATCTGCCAATTACAACAACTTCCTCAAGGGCTGTACGTTCAGCGGCACGTTGAAGGAAGAAGGCGGCAATACTGACTGCTTCGGTGGCGTGGCCGGCTACACAGCCAGCGATACCATTATGTTCTGTGCCAACTATGGCACTATTTCCTTCTGGTCAGCTGGTGCATACGCAGGCGGCATTGCAGGATATCTCAACAACACTGCCGGAACCATCAAGGGTTGCCTGAACGCTGGAAAGGTGACTTACATGGACGAGGGTGAACCCAGCTATGGCGGCGCCATCATCGGTCGTATGAGGGACAACACTCCTTCAAAAATACAAAACAACGTCTGGATTGAAGGCAGCGGCTACGCAGGAACCGGTGAGGGCAGCGTACCTTCTACGGTATGTGCTACAGCCGAACAGCTCGCCAGCGGTGAGATTTGCTATTACCTGAACTGCGACCAAACGGAAATCGGTTGGTACCAGACTTTGGGTACTGACGAAATGCCTGTACTCGATGCCACACATGCAAAGGTCTATATGAACGGACGTCTGCATTGTAATGGTGATGTCTATGAGGGTGCTACCTATTCCAACGAAGACACTGGTATTGCTCAGGACGAGCACGACTTTGTTGATGGTATCTGCTCATATTGCAATCTCTTCAACGAGAATTTCCTGACCCCCAATGCCGACGGCTTCTACGAGATTGCCAACGCAAGACAGTTTGCCTGGTTCGAGCAACTGGTGAACAAAGGCGCATTCAATGCCAACGCTATACTGACTGCCGATATCGACTTCTCTGAACTTGGCGAGGATGCAACCTGGACGCCTATCGGCGACTGGGGTGCTACCAGAGGAGTTTCTAGTGCCGGCTACTGCGGTCACTTCGACGGTCAAGGTCACACTATGACGGACTTCAACTTTACGGGTACACAGAACTACTTTGGTGTCTTCGGTGTCCTCACGGCAGGTGCAGTCGTTGAGAACTTCACCATCTACGGTGAGGTAACCAACTCCTATAAGACTATGGGGGTCGTTGGTTATACTCGCGACACAGAGACCACCATTCGTGGCATCCACAGCTACCTGAACATCTACAACACCACTGCCGGCAACAGATACGGCGGTATCATCGGTAGTGCTGTTAATGGCACAACAAATCTCGAGAACTGTACTTATTCGGGTGTTCTGGACGGCAATGATGCAGGAGGCAGTGGTAATTACGGCGGTCTTGTAGGTTACGTCAACAACAACACCGCAGCTATCCTCAATATCACCAACTGTCTGTTCGACGGTCAGGTTATCAACACGAACCCCACTCCCGGCGGATGTACCTTCGGCGGCTTCATTGGCTACACCAACAGCGGTATCATCACCATCAAAAACTGTCTGTCTATCGGTACAGTTGAATCGGCTGTTTGGGGTATGTACAGCGGTGCCATCAAGCAGAGCAGGTCTGCCTATATTAACTGCTATTATGTAGGTGAGCTGGTTAACGGCTCTGCAAGTACTGTGTCCATTCCTGCTATAGAGACAAATAGTGACGAACTTGCCAGCGGCGAGATTTGCTGGAAGTTGAACGAAGAGACGTTCCTCGACGTTGCTTGGCGTCAGACGCTCAATGAGAACAATTATCCGGTGCTCGACAACAAAGCTGCAGTTGTCTATCAGACACCTACCGGATATGATTGTATCTCCGAGGACGATCCCGATTCATTCTCTTCATTCATTAGCAGTGTTATTGCCAACGAGGAGGAGTTCCTTGAGGACTTGGTAGCCTATCAGCCACTGGTTAACGAGTACAAGGAGACAATCGAGTCGTGGAATGATATTGACAACTATACAGACTTCATTGCTGCCTATAAGGCTGCTGCCGAACTGAAAGAAAGCATTCTGAAGTCGGTTGCCAGCTACGAGAGTTATGTGAAGGCTTGCGAGGCTGCAGCTGCAGAACTCGAAGCTAGCAGCCTCAAAGGTGCAAGCGCAGACTTACTCAAGGTTTATCTGCAGGAAACCATTGAAGCAGGCGACGAGTCCTTCCCCAACGGAAGCTATCCCTACATCATAGAGACCCGCAACCTGGACGACGAAGCTATTGCAGCAGAGATTACCTTCGTGAACTCATTGCTGGAGGCTGCCATTGCCAACGACATCCGTCCGGGCAACGAGGTGACCCGTCTGTTGGTTAATCCCACCTTTGCAAACGACTTGGAAGGTTGGACCACTGAGGAAGACGGTGCTGCTGTCGCTACCGGTGGTGTTGCCGAAGTCATGAAGATTGCCCGTGGTAAGGGAAGTGGCCGCTTCAGTATCTCTCAGGCACTTGCAGAAATGCCAAACGGTATCTATATGATGAGCGCCAATGGTATGTTCCGTGCAGGTTCCGACGTTTATTCTCAGTACTATGCCGGCCAGCTCTTTATGAACGGCACTGTGAACTACTTCATGTCACCAGGCGAAGACGCTATCTCGGCTGAGGATGCAGAAGACAAGGTGAACAGCGACCTCGCAAGCGATGCTGAATACTCAATTGACGGTATAGACGGTTATGTACCTGCTTCCTTCACCGGCTGCTCATACGCTTACAGTTCAGGACGCTACCAGAACTTCTGTGCAACAGAGGTAACCGACGGCAACCTGACAATCGGTGTACGCAGTCTTGGTACGGATTTGAGTTCTGATGACTGGATGCCATTCGGAGGTGTACATATCTGGTATCTTGGTACTGCAGAGGAAGCCAGCAATAAGCTCAATGAAGTGCTCAAGGGCTATGCTGCCCGCGCTCAGGTCATTGTGGACTTCTTCGTCAGCGAAGACCCCTCCGACTTCATGCAGTATCCCAATATCTCCGAGGACTTGAAGGATCAGCTCTCTAATGCTATTGCCGCTACCAAGAGTGCAGCAACAGGCGAGGAGAAGATGGCTCTCGTGGTTACATTCTCTAACCTCTTCAATGAGGTTCATGCTTGCCGCAAGGCTTATATTGCAATGTTTGATGCAGCCAACAAGTTGTTTGACTTCCTTGATGTCCTTGATGCCTTAGGAGCTCTCTCCGAAGATGAGTACAATGAACTGGACGCTTTGATTCTGGAGGCACAGAATCATTACTCAGAGGGTGATGTCACAACCGAAGAGGCACTTGCTCTTGCTGAACGTCTGAATATCATCGACGATATGCTGCCTCAGGAGGATGGTATCTACCAGTTGTCAACAGCCACCCAGCTGCGACTCTTTGCTTTGACTGTAAATAATGGAGAGAGCGATGCAAAGGCTGTCCTGAAAAACGACATTGATATGGAAGGAGCTGACGACTTCACTCCGATTGGTAACAGCAATAGTCCCTTCTCGGGTGAGTTCGATGGCCAGAACTTCAAGATTACCGGCTTTGGCGAATTCATTGAAGAGGGTGAAGATGAAGGTTTCTACACATTGGAGCTTTCTGGCGATATGCAGGGATTCTTCGGCTACGTGAAGAATGCTACAATCAAGAACTTCAGCATCGACGGAGCCTTCACATACAATGGTGGCACTGGCTATGGTGCAATCGGTTGGGCTGAGGGTAGCACACTCATTAACATCCACTCTACGCTCAATATTGCTTCCGTTTCAACTTCACACCATATCGGTGGTATCTGCGGTGATATGCGTGCCGGCAGTAAGGCATACAACTGCTCCTTCAGCGGAACGATAACTGATAGCCACAACACTCATGACTGTATCGGTGGTATCGGCGGTTACTCCAACGAGAATTGTCGCTACGAGAACTGCGCTAACTATGGCACCATTGAGTACACTGCTTCGAATGCATACGCTGGTGGTATCTGCGGTTATGTCAACAACGACTCCTTCGTAGGCGTCTTCAACTGCCTCAATGTAGGAAATGTCAGGATGGCTGATGGCACTAATCCTTCCTTTGGTGGTGCATTCGTAGGTCGTCTCCGCAGTCACGCCAACTCTCAGTTCGTGAACAACTACATGCTCCAAGGCAGTGCTCCAAACACTTCTGGTGAGAACGTAATAACTGCCAACACCGTTAGTGCTGAGCAACTGGCAAGCGGTGAGGTTTGCTTCAAACTGAACGGCGACCAGGAGGAAATCAACTGGTTCCAGACGCTTGGCGAAGACACATATCCTGTCTTGGACGACACACACAAGGTTGTATATGATGCTGGAGATGGCACATACGTCAACGAAAAGGTCGTTGTGCCCGGCTCAAAGGAGAATCCCTTCGTAGTGAAGACATCTGCAGACCTTGCTAACCTGATTAACCTCCTCGTTTCTGGCCGCATGAACTATGTAGTCATGGAGGATGATGTGGATATGGCAGGCGTAACAGATTGGACACCTCTCTTCAACATTCCCGACCAGTCGAACGGCTATGCCTACATTGACTTCGACGGTAAGAACCATGTTATCCGCAACCTCACCTCCAAAACAGAAGGAGCGTATGACTACTGCGGACTCTTTGGTGTGCTCTGTGGCAACGTTCGCAACCTGGGCGTGGAGAATGCCGATGTGACTTGCGCTGGCGGCACAGGCATCCTGGCCGGCTATCTGGGACATTCCACATACGGCCGTCCTTGCTACATTGAGAACGTATGGGTAACAGGTAAGTTGACTGCAAACGGCTATTGCGGCGGTATGTTCGGGAACATTGCTGACGAGAGCTACATCACCAACTGCTACGCTAACGTGGAAGTCACTGGTTCGGGCGATCTCACCGGCGGCATCATCGGACGTGTACGCAACAAGGTTGTGATGAACAATGTCTATGCAGCCGGTACCATCAACCGCGGCGGCGGCATCATCGGCGGCGGCTTCCAGGAAGCAACTCCCGAGGGCTCATACACCAACGTAGCTGTATGGAACAACACGGAGCAGAACTTCGGTCCGGCTCGCGACACAGATGCATTGAGAGGCATCCTCTACTACGACGGCACCAACTTTGCTGATATGCAGGGTCAGGTTGTTGCATGGGATCCCGAGGTATGGTATTGCGATATGCAACCCAACAGCTATCCCATCCTGAAAGCCTTCGCTGGTAACAAGGGTGACCTGAACGGCGACGGCAAGGTGGATATTGCTGATGCAGTAACTGTCCTGAACATCATGGCTGCAGGTGAGTACAACGCAGAAGCTGATGTCAACCACGACCAGAAGGTTGATATTGCTGACTTTGTAACCATCTTGAACATCATGGCTGCGCAGTAATATATTAATAATAATGTATTAATACAATCGAGGAGGGTGTGTCATAATTAACAACAACGGATTACACTGATTCAACGGATTATCTTAAATGCTGATTATCAGCGTGGCTTAAATCCGTCAAATCCGTGTAATCCGTTGTTTATATTATATTAATTGTATTTTGACACACCC
>JAILRU010000121.1 GCA_024697945.1 Bacteroidaceae bacterium | reverse complement strand
GGGTGTGTCATAATTAACAACAACGGATTACACTGATTCAACGGATTATCTTAAATGCTGATTATCAGCGTGGCTTAAATCCGTCAAATCCGTGTAATCCGTTGTTTATATTATATTAATTGTATTTTGACACACCCTCATAGTTATATAACTATCGGAGTTGTTTCCGGCCTTTGGTGATGAGGATTCCGCGAGACTGTGGGGTGGCAGGTAGGCCGGAAGGAGTCCATTGACCATTTACCATTGTCCATTGACCATTTTCGAGGGGGAGGACGATTGCACTACTGTTTTCCTTTTGCAGGGTGAGGGTGCCGGCGGGGATGTCGGCATGCACTTCGTAGGTGCCCTCGTCGAGGGTGAGGCTCCAGGCGCGGGTGCTGGAAGTGGTTGCTGCAAGTGACGATGTAATGTCAGGCACGAGCGACTCGTCGTTGGTGGCGGGGGCATAGATTGTGTTGTCCTTCGTGGTTGCCGTCTCGGGCTCGACGACTATCATCGTCCAGAACTGCAGGGCGGGGAGCGTCAGGGTGACGGTGCCGGAGGAGGGGATGTATCTGTAGTCCGTCAGCTCCTGCATGGCGCCGCCGCAGTAGTCGGGCGAGGCTGCCCAGATGCGCCGCACCCTGCCCATGCCGGTCATGCCTGTGATGCGGATGGTGAGGTTCTCGAGGCGCTTAGGCCAGGGACGGGTGGCGTCTCTGTCGTGCCAGCAGAGCATGTAGTCGTTGCTGACGTCGGTTGCCGTCTCTTCATGGGTGAAGTTGAGGAGGTGGACGACCTGCCTGCCGTTCACTTCGCGGGCAAGCAGCGTCACCTGATTGGCTGCGGGCTCCCATGTGTTGATGGTGACGTCTGAGCAGGTGGCCCTGACGCTCGTCCGCTCCGTCCAGTCGTCGCGCAGCAGGTTCTCGTAGCCTGTCAGGAAGTCGTAGTATCGCGTCATCCAGTCTTCCAGCTGGCTGTGCCATTTCATGCCATCGTAGGGGAAGTACTCGCGGCAGAGCATGTGGTCGCCGCCAAGCTCCAGGTGCGAGCCGCCCAGGGCGAACATCACGGCGTCGGCCATGATGATGCCAGGCGTGTTGAAGTTCTTGCCGTCCGTGGTGTAGTTCATATAGGCGGCAAGGACGGAGCGCAAAGCCGGGTTTTGACTGCGGTTCTCGTCGATGACGCTCTTGATGTTCGAGAAGCGTCCTTCTCCGCTTGTCAGGCTGTTGCCCGCATGATTTCCCCATACTTCAGAGTACAGGAAGTCCACCTTTCCCGTTCCGGCAATTTGGCTGACGCCCCACCCGGAGACGGCATTCATGATGAGTCGCTTCTCGGGGTGCCGGTTCTTCATGTAGTTGATGAAGGTGGCAAATCCGTTCCGGAGATTTACGCTATTCCCGTTGTAGTCATAGACCGTACCGCGTGAGCCGAGCTGGTCAATCTGATAGCCGTCGAAGTCGAGGAAGGAATACACCTCGTCGTTGCGCTCCGCCAGATGGGCGAGCCATTCCTCATTCTCCGGGTTGGCCAGATAGATGTCGCTCTTCCATGAGTCGGGCAGGTCGTGTTTGTCGCGCGTCGTATGGTTTTTGTCCTTGAAGATGAACCATTCGGGCTTCACGCCTCGCTCCTCCCAGCCGTCCAGGATGCCGAAGCAGAGGTTGTAGAAGATGCCCTTCATGCCGCGTTCGTGCTGTGCCTTCAGGTAGTTCTTGATGGAGGAGGTGACGATGGTGCGGTTGGCGATGTCCTTGTAGGTCGCCCACAGCCCGCCCTCTCTGGTGCCGCCCAACGGCCAGTCGTGGCAGTAGTGCCAGTCCTGGAACTGCACGCCGTTGATGTGGCAGCGGTTGAGCCATTTCATCTCCGTCTTTGTCTTGCTCTGTGTCTTGTCGTTCCCGAAGGTTGCCACGAAGCCGTAGCGGGGGAAGCGTGTCCAGTCGGAGCTGATGTCGATGGCGATGGTGGCAAGGATGTTGTCCGTTGATTGTTGTGCGTCGTCCGTTGTCGTCTTATACACCTCCACCATGTAGCCTCGGAAGTCTTCAGGCGGGGCAGTCCAGGTCCATGTGCGCGTGGTGAGCACTGTGTCGGTGACGATGTCGCCCATGTAGCGGTAGCGGACGCGAGCGTTGGATGGCGGGGCGCTCGACATTGTCAGCTTCACCGTCTCGCCAGGGGCGTAGCTGCACTTGTCCGTCTCGATGCTGTAGCGCAGCTTGGGCAGCTTGGCGTTTGCGCCCGTGTCGAGCATGGGTGCGATGGTGCGGACGTCTGTCGTCTTCTTGTAGGACTTGCTGTGCAGCGCCATTGTGCCCGAGCCGAGCGTGAGCATGCCGCTGTAGGTGCCTGCATCGGGCGCGTCCTCGTGGAGCGCGAAGTCGTTCTTGTCGGAGAACGTCGTGCCGACGGCGGTGCCGATGGGATAGAGCTGGGGCGGGTACAGGCGTACCGTGGGCAGGTTGCCATCAGCGTCGGCAATCTGAATCTTCTTCGTTTTCGTATCGACCTGCACCTTGCAGCGTCCGATGTTATCCACGCGGTACTTGTAGTCGCCGCTCGTGTGTAGGGCAATGCTCTGGATGCCCATGCGCAATGGGGCGTTGGCTGCAGAGGGTCCCCAGTGGTCGCCCCAGTCCGTGGCTTCCGTCATGAACTTCAGTTCTCCGCCATGAAAGAGATAGCCCTCCCAAGTGTAGATGCCGTCCGCCTGTTCTGTCATGGATTGCCGGTTCCAGTTGGTATTGATGGCAGAGCCTACGATATAGAGTGCTGCCTGCATCGGCGTTGCCAATAGCAGAACAAGCAGGATATGTGATATTCGTTTCATATATATATAATATGTCTATTCTTCTGCAAAGATATGCTTTTTTAAGATAAGTAGTGAGCGCTGGGGCAAACTTTCCTGCCTTGTTTCTTGCTTTGTAAGCAAAAACGCGCTATCTTTGCAGAGAAATTCTTAAGATTATGGCGAATTACATCAAACAGAGCCTCGAGGAAGGCGAGAGAATCATTTACAACGGACGGCTGCACTGGTCGGCAATATTCAGGTACCTGTTCTTTGCCACTGTGTTCGTCTTGTGTGGAATAGCTGCCATTGCGCTGGCCTATACCGTTTATCCGGAGCACCAGCAGCCGCTCTTCTACGCAGGCATTGTCCTGCTGGTGCTGGCGTTTTTCGTCTGGATTATCGGGCGCATCATCCGCACCCGTACCGAGTTCGCCGTGACGGACACGCGCTTCGTGCAGAAGGACGGCATCTTCAACATCAAGATGACGGAGATTCCCCTGGCTCGCATCGAGACGGTCAACTTCTACCAGTCCCTCTGGCAGCGCATCATCGGAACGGGTTGCGTGGAGATGGTTGGCAGCGGCGGCACCTCGCATCAGGTGCATTGCATAGAGCAGCCCATGAAGGTTCGGAAGATTATCTGCGCCTCGATAAAGGAAAAACCTGAAGCCTCCCCCGTCCCCTCACAAGAAGGGGTCAACGGAGAAGCGTAATTATGAATTATGAATTATGAATTGTGAATTGAAAGAGCAGCGTATTGCTTTTGTTGATTGGATTCGCGTTATTGCGTGTTTTATGGTAATGCTGGTACACGCCAGCGAGAATTTCTATGGTGCTGACGACAGTGGCTTGGCTGGCAATGTGTCGAAGCTTGCCAACGAGGCCAACCGCTTCTGGGTCGCCTTCTACGACGGCGGTTTGGGACGTACGGCAGTGCCTTTGTTTATGACCATCAGTGCCTTCCTGCTGGTGCCGATGAAGCCCGGAGTGAGCATGACGGACTTCTACCGCAGACGTGCGCTACGCATCCTGCCACCGATGATTGTCTTCATGTTGCTGTACTGCTTCCTGCCTCTGGCTTGGGGCGGTATGACGTGGGAGACGTCGTGGGCTGACTTCTGCCGTCTGCCTTGGAACTTCCCTTCGATGGCAGGTCATCTGTGGTTCATGTATCCCCTCATCAGTCTCTACCTTATCATTCCTGTCGTGTCACCCTGGCTCGAGAAAGCATCGGCAAAGGACGAGCGTCTCTTCCTTTACATCTTCGCCTTCTCCACGATAATGCCATGGCTGCATCGCTTTGTCAGCGATGAGCTCTGGGGCGAGTGTTTCTGGAACGGCTTCCACATGCTTTGGTACTGTTCGGGCTATCTCGGCTATCTTGTGCTGGCGCATTACATCCGCTTCCACCTCACGTGGGGCAATGGGAAGCGCATCAGCGTCGGCCTGGTCTGCTTCCTTGTTGGAGCAGCCTTTACGGCATGGAGCTTCTGGTTGAAGGGTGAGCCGGGTGTTGCCATCGAGACACCGATGCTTGAATGGAGTTGGGAGTTCTGCACGCTGAACGTGCTGCTTGCAACCTTCGGCCTCTTCCTCATGTTCTCTACCATTCAGAAGCCTGCGCCGCGCATTGTCACGTCAATAGCCAAGCTGAGCTTCGGCATGTACCTGATGCACATGTTCTTCCTTGCGCCCATCGCAGTCTATTTCGTTAATGGTAATCAGGCAGAGCCTCTCATCCCAGTATGGGCAGCCATTCCTGCGATTGCCGTGCTGAGCTACATCTGCTGCGCCGTCACCACGAAACTCATCTCCTTCTTGCCTGGAAGCAAGTGGATTGTGGGGCAATAAGAGGGATTACCAGATGTCTTCGGGCTTCTCGGGATTGTCGTAAATCTCCTTGGCGCAGTATTCGATGAAGTCCATGTAGAACTCCTTCTTCTCTGCGTCAAGGACGGACTTAAGCTTGATGTAGTAGGTCTCGTTGGGGTCGAGGGTCTGACGTACGAAGATGTGGCGGATGTTCTCGCGGTCGTTGTAGTCGCGCTCTGTGCCGTCGGCTGAGTTGATGGACTTCGGGCCCTTCATGTAGCCATTGTTACGCATCTTCTTATCGACCTCGGCATCGTAGTCATCGTCGTCAGTATCCCTTTCCCAACCGACCAGTCTGGCAGTGATGTCGTTCCTGCAGTCCATTGTCAGGTCCAGGGGGATGCCAGCGACGGGCAGCTTGTCGGGGTCGGAACCAAAGTATATCTGCGCCACGCCGCGTTTGGAGTTGGCAAGCACCTTGTATCGCACCTCGTAAGTGCCGCGCCGTGGTACGGGCGGCAGTTTGAACATGACTTCGAAGCGTCCCACAGCCTTCATCTCGTCGCGGTGGAGGTTGCACCAGTCGTCGTTCCATGCGTTGTAATAGACAAAGAGCATGTCGGCGTTCTGCTGCATATTCTCGAAGTAGTTGTAAGTCTTTTGCGTGTTTGGGATAAAGACGTGCTTGTAGCGTTCATCCGAAGCCTTTTTCAGTCGCATGTCGTTGTTCATGGCTTCGGGGAAGAGGCTCATGCCGTCGAAGCGGATGCGGTTCTTCTGGAAGTTGTCGCGCGTAGCGTCGTTGTAGGAGATGGGAGCGTCGATGGGATAGACGCAGCAGTTCACCATATCGCTCAGGATGGTCAGTGGCGATTCGGTATCTACTAGGCTGCCCACCTTGTCCGGGTCGCAACCGATCTCCTCGCCGGTGCCTCGGCGTCCGTTGTCGGTAATGGGGAAGCGGTTGATGTAAACGCCGTTGCTGGCACCGCTCTCTATGAGTTTGAAGAGGCGGCGCTTGCCCATCGTGGTGTAGAACTCATAGACGGGGATGGAATACGTATAGGGCTTGTTCAGGTTGTAGCCGTATTCGTTGATGTGGAACACCAGTTTGCCCTTCGGGATGCGCATGGGCAGGATGTGGTATGTTATCCACTGGTAGAGCAGGTTGTCCTCGCTCGCGTAGTTCTCGTCGGTCGTGAAACGGTCGTCTTCGCTGTACTGGTGGTTGTCGAGAATCCACTGGATGAGCTTTTTGAACAAATCGGGGTCTTGTGGGTCGATGCCCTCGCTGCGCCAGAAGTCGTCGGGCTCGGCAAAGATGGTGAAGCCATAGAGTCGGTGCTTGGGCGCATAGCCGATTTCGCCTTCAGCAAATCCGGCAGCCACCATGCCCACCAAGTCTGGAATCTGGCCTTGCTGGTAGAGCTCCTCGTATTTCTCGTCGCGCACAGCCCTGAGCGTGTCGAGCAGGCCGCAAGCCTGTATGACGCGGAAACAGGTCAGGAACCCGTCCCTCTTCTCGTCGAGGCATTCCTGGATGTAGCTGGCGGCGGTGATGTCCTTCGGGGCGATGACCTTTTCCATCTGATGAATGACGCCATTGATGGTGAGGATGTCGCGTTCCTTCACGCTGACGGGACAGATGTCATTGATGTAGATGCTGTCGGGCTGGTTGGCGGGTTTCCTGACGGAGAGTTTCTTGTCGTTCAGGGTTCCGAGGATGAATTCGTCCTTGTCATTGGGGAAGTCTCCCGTCTCGAAGTAGGCGTTGAGTTCGTCTCCGCCGTCGATGATGCTGTTGAAGACGATGACCTTACGGATGGAGTCGAGCTTCTGCTCATTGGGGAAAGCGTCCCACGAGGGCTCTGGGATGAGCCCGTCCTCCACCAGTTCCTCGAGGTATTTCTGTACGGCGTCGTTGTTTGGTGCGAAGACGGTATAGACGCCACGTGCGCTCAGCAGCTGGCTAACCTTCGAATCGCTGAGTTTGCTGATGTTCACATGGCGCAGTATGTCCACGTAGGAGCTGTAGGCCTCGTGCTTTTCCAGATAACTTTGGATGGTCTCTTCCTTGAACACGTAGCGTGCAGAAGTATCGATGTTTTCCTTGCAGTTCCACAGGCAGACGAGGCTGACTGCCGCAAGGCCAAGTTTGAGCAAGTTTGAGAATCGTCTCATATCCGTATTTGTTTGTTTTATCTGTTTTTTCAAAATAATATTGATAAAATTTTATGCAAAGATAACAGATATTTTAATACAAAGCAACATTTTGTTCCTTTTCTTTTGCTATTTGCCCGTATAATTGTAACTTTGCCATCACATTTCATAATTAACATTTTAACTCTTTAACATTTTAACGTTTCATCATTATGAAAAAGTTTTTCTTCGGTCTTGCAGCAGTAGCTGCCGGACTTTGCATGGTTTCCTGCGGCAGCAAGACAGCCAGCAACACTGAGAGCGGTGACAGCCTCTTGCTCTCTGGTCTCAATCCTGTTGACTTCATTAGCGACTCTACGGCTCTCTATGCCATCTCGAACGAGAACGGCATGGAGGTGTGCTTCACCAACTTTGGCGGACGCATCGTCAGCATCATGGTGCCCGACAAGGATGGCAACATGACGGACGTCTGCCTCGGACACGACAACATCGCCGACTATGAGAAGTACGGAGCCGAGGGCTGCAACTTCGGTGCCCTTATCGGACGCTACGGCAACCGCATTGCCAAAGGTCAGTTCACCCTCGACGGCGAGAGCTATCAGCTCCCCATCAACAACGGTCCCAACAGCCTGCATGGTGGCGGCCCGATTGCCTTCCACAACCGCATCTGGACTGCTGAGCCTATCAACCTCAATAGTATCGCTTTCAGCACAACAAGCGCAGATGGCGAGGACGGCTATCCTGGCAATATCGAGGTAAAGGTGACTTATAGCCTCACCAATGACAACTCCCTGCAGATTACCTACGAGGCAACAACCGACAAGGCAACCGTGCTGAACCTGACCAACCACTGCTACTTCAACCTCAGCGGCGACGGCTCGAAGGATTGCCTCGACGAAGTGCTTTGGCTCGATGCCGACAGCATCACCGCTGTTGACGAAGACGTGGCCGTTACAGGCGAGGTGCTCAGCGTAGAAGGCACTCCCTTCGACTTCCGCACAGCCACAGCCATTGGCGAGCGTATCGACGACGAGAGCAACCAGCAGATTGTGAACGGTCACGGCTACGACCACAACTGGATCTTGAATAACCCGGGCGATATAAGCAAGCCTTTCGGCAGCATCTACGACCCCAACACTGGCATCGTGATGGAGATGTACACCGACCAGCCCGGTGTTCAGTTCTATGCAGGCAACTTCCTCGACGGCAGCTTCGTAGGCAAGAAGGGTGTGAAGTATCCTCGTCGCAGTGCTTTCTGCTTCGAGACGCAGCACTATCCCGACAGCCCCAACCATCCCGAATGGCCCAGCACAACCCTCCGTCCAGGCGAAACGTACACCACCAGCACGATTTACAAGTTCAGTGTGAAGTAACTATCCCCCGAAAACGGTAAACGATACAAACGATAAATTGGGGTTCTCCACAAAGCGGAACCCCAATTTTCTTTTTATTCCCAGCCTCTAATTGATATCTGCCAGTTCGATGTTTGTCTATATCCTCGGCTTCTGGCAGAGGTAGGTTATCTGTGAGACGATGAAGATGATGATGCCATAGATAACCGGAACGAGAACGCACTTGTATCCACCATATATGACGGGAGCTGGTACCAGATTGGATGGAGATATATCGCCCGTCTCATTAAATGTCTTGAACGATTCTTGCAGGACATCATACATTTGGTAGAGGCCGAATGCGCCGAAGAGGAATCCGCAGGCCAGCGCGATAAGGCCGATGTTGCGTACCCATGCTGGAGCCTTCCATGCTGCCAGGAACACCAGAGCTAATAAAAGAGTTAGGGCAGACATACCCAAAGGGTTGCCCATCACAAAGAAATCAGAAATTGCATTCATAATCATTTTTCTTTTTAATTAATAGTTAAACATGTCGTTTTTTGCAGCTGCTGGTGCAAAGGTACGGCAATTATAGCAAAGCAGCCAAATTTAGGAGCTGTTAAAACCCCTCCTTCTCATGTCGAAACCCTCTATAGAGGGATTTTGTCTCTCTACAATGGCTTTTGAACGGGGAAAAAGTGCTACCTTTGCCTCCGAAATGAAACGTACAATACTTATTCTTGCCTATTGGATGACAGCTTTGCTTCTGTTCTCCGTTATTCTTTGCAGTACGGGTTACTCGCTGCCCGATGCCTTATTCCTCGCCTCCTCGCTTTTGCCTGTGGCAGTATTGTTCCGTTACCTTCTGGCGCAAGTCCGCTTCACCTCGCGCCAAAAAGGAATACGGGATATGTCCTTCCTGACTCTGTTCATACTTACGCTTGCGTACCTTGCCGTCCATTTGGCCCAGGCCGCTATACTTACGCTTCATCACCAGGTGTTTGTCACAGAACTCGATGTGCCTCCCATATTGCTTAATCCCGTCTTCCTGCTTGCCATACTCTTACTGATTATTGTAGGTGATTATTTCATCGGCCGACTGATAGAGCAGCGTTTGCCCGAGGTCGAAGAGACGATAACCTTCACCAGCGACCGCCAGCCCATTACACTCCAGAGACAGGAGATTCTTTATGTGGAGAGCTGCGATACAGAAACTTGGGTTCATGCCACAGATGGCAGTCGCTACCGTAACAAGCGTCCCATTTCCGTGTGGGCTAATCTTTTGGGTCGCGATTTTCTCCGCATTCATCGCTCCTTCCTTGTCCGCATCTCTGCCTGTCAGGGACGCGAAGGCGAGAACGTCATTTTGGGCGACCTTCGCCTGCCTATCTCACGCAAATATAAAACAGAAGTGCAGGAAATGCTTTTTTTTGAAAAAAGTTGAAGAAAGGTTGTAATATTTTGCTGTTTCTGTCGTATAACAAGTAAACGATAAACAGTGCAGACAGAAAAGCAAATAGTAGAATCCGTCAGAAAAGGCGAGCGCGAGGGGCAGGACGAGATGCTTCGCCGTTACGCCAATCAGGTATTCGCCATGATTGTGAAGCAAGTGCCTGACGTGATGGATGCTCAGGAACTGACGCAAGACACCTTCCTGAAGGCTTTCCGCAATATTGAGCGCTATAATGACCGTCTGTCCTCGCTCTCTACCTGGCTCTGCCGCATTGCCTATCGTCTGACGCTGGATTCCCTGAAACGTCGCCGTCCTATTGTTGTCTCTCTGGAAGACTACTCCGTTTGGCAGACAGACATCAGCGACGAGGAGCTGGAGGCAGCCCTCTCCACAGGCAACGAGAAGCGCATAGAAAAGCTACAGGAATTGGTGCAACAGCTGCCAGATGAGGAACGAATGTTACTGACGCTCTATTACTTCGACGACTTGCCGCTCAAGGAAATAGCCTACATCATTGGTACTGACGCCAAAGCCCTGGCTGTCCGACTCTATAGAATAAGGAAGAAGCTTTATAAATCATTGACCATTGAACATTAAGATATGAAAGAGAGATTCAAAGATACAGACCTGCGCGAAGCATTGCGACGCCAATATGCTGATACGCCGCAGTTGCCAGCAGAGTTTATGGATAGGATGCAGCGACGCAAGCCTGCCCTTCGCCATAGGACACTTCCTTTGTTCATTAGTGGCATTGCTGCCAGCATACTTATTGCTTTCCTGCTTTGGCCCAAGGGCGAAGAGGCTCCAATTGTGCAGCCAGAACAGAAGCCCATACTGGTACAGCAGACAGAGGAAACGCAATCAGTTGAAGATGAAGTTGTCACGAATGAGCCTGTCAAGGTTGTGGCTGAGGCTCGACCTTTGGTTAAGCCTGCCAAGAAACATAAGCATGCCACTAAACAGAAAGAACCAGATGAGGCATCAGACTTGCAGAAACGAATTGCAGAGTTGACCATCGTTCCCACTTCGGCAGACTTGGGTCCGAACACCTTGCGTCTCATTGGGACGAAAGAGCCAAAGGCAATAACCACTTCTATAACGGAAGAGGATAAGGAAGAATCGGTTCCTCCTATTTCTCCAGAACGACAAGCCCTCGTTGACATCTTTCTCGCCGAAGAAGCCTTGCAGGTGGTTTACGAGCAGCAGGCACAGACAGAGGAACTCCGCGCATTTGTCGCAGACTTGGAGGGTAAGGAAATAGAAACATCACACTTTATTATTGCATTTTAACTCATAAACTTAACAACTCATAAACTTACTAACTTATGAAAACGATACTTAAGAGCTTTATCTTTGCGAGCTTGCTACTCGCCTCTTTGACTGCCTCAGCGCAGAAGGTCATTGTTCAGGACTTGGAGACCTGGATGAGCAGTCTGATTTCCAGAGCCATCGACAACAAGGTGGAAGTCAACAAAAGCTTCGGCCAAGAGCGCGACATTCAGAAAGAAGGCACGCCTCTGAAATGGCGCTGCGACATCATGACCTTCACGCTTCCCAAGAAACAACGGCCTTTGCTCGACGAGATGATAAAAGCTTTCGAGGAAAACGGGCACAACAATCCTAACTGTTACGGTATCAACACCCTGACAGCAGGCAACGTACAAAACGAAGGCAGGCGCAACCTGATGATTGGCGAAGACCCCAACCGCTACGTCACCATTGGCGAGCAGTACGGCAATTTCCTAAACATCAATATCCTTGATGCTACCGACACCACCAAGACCCATCGCTACGCCTATGCTTTGGAATGGAAGGAAGACCACAAAGGCAATGTCTTTGCTCGCTACATTGTCACCTACGCCAAGATTCCCTCGGCTTTCACAAGCTATAACGCAACAGTTAAATACCCTTCGTTGTCAGGTGAAAATTCCTCAATAATCGATCTCATCAAAGAGCGTACTCGCGGCCAAAAGGGTAAACCTCAACAGGCACCTAATAAAGCACAGGCATGGTTCCTGGATCATGATTCTATTTTAATTAAATACAATGAGCTGAAGCCTTATATGCTCTACGAAAAATGGGTGCCGCGCGATTCTGTGGCCCTTTATAACCAATTGTCCAACGATGGAAGCTTTCTGCTTAACTTTTATAATCTTAGGAAATGGTATCAGGAACATCAGAATGCAGAACTAACAGCCATCTCCATCTATGAGCTTTGTAAATTAGGTGTCAAGTATGATGCCTTTAAGAGTCCGAATTCCACAGAGGTGTTGGAACAGGTTTCGGCCGATTTGTGTAAGTTGATTGATGAAGCCAAAACCGAAACCGACCGCAAGTACTTCCAAATGGCAAATGAGCAACTTGAACAAATATGGAAGAAGAAACGCTAAGAACCTGATAAGACGTTTTCTCATTTTTAAAAGGTAAATTTTTCTATTCATTTGCCCTGTTGCGTCGTGAGATGCAGCAGGGCTTGGGCGTAAAGAGCGCTACTATACTATACAAAAATCCTTCCTCCGAGGAGTAAAATTCTTTTCTATGGGGTTTAAAGTTATTTTTGAGGTTTGAAAATATATTTTCGGGCCTTGAAAAAGTATTTTCGAGCTTTTAGAATATTTTTTCAAGGCTGAATAATAACTTTCTGCCGAATATTACGTATCTTTGTGCCTAAGAATAGATTTTTTTACTCTTAGTAACGGGTATTTTTATGGCACAGTATATCAAAAAAGAGATGCCTGACATGAACGGGTCAGGCTCTACAAAGGCTTATTACAAGCTGAAAACGTGGCGCAGGTTGGACTTTGAGGAGTTCATAAAGCGTTGCAGTTCAATCCACAGAGCATATGGTAAGAGCGTCATCGAGGGCGTAGTGGCTGCCGTCTGCGACCATTTGGCTTACGAGATTGCCAACGGATTTAGCGTGAAGATTGACGGCTTGGGGACCTTTACTGCCAAGCTGGGCGTCCGAGATGACAAGGAAATGGAGGACTTTGAGGATGACACCATCAAACATAATGCTACGAGCGTGGTAGTGAAGGGCGTGTCGTTCAGGGCAGACAAGACGATGGTGAAGGAGATTAACCGGAATTGCGACCTGGAGCGTGGTGGGGAGGAGCGCCTGAAGCGGTCGAAGTACTCGCCGCAGGAGCGTATCGAGCGGGCCCGTCAGTTCCTGAAGAATAATGTCTATATGCACGTGGATGAATACGCCAATCTCACAGGTCTTTCCTACTCCACAGCCTCTCGCGAACTGCGCCGGATTGCCGAAGACCCAACGTCGGGCATCATAAGCCAGGGCCGCAAGAGTGGGAAACTATATCTTCTTAAAAGCGAAAAGGTGAAGGCTGCGATTAAGCGAGAGCAATGATAAGCTTGCTTAAGCATTGCCGAGCGGAAGCAGTCTCGACGAAGTCAAAAATTAAAAATAGAAAAATGAAAAAGGATTTGGGTAGAGTTTTTTCACTTTTTTACCTTTTCACTTTTTTACCTTTAGTAATTGGTGCGAGGGAGGTGCCATTTGCTGGGGGTACGCTTTGCGTGCGGCAAGTGGCGCGGAATGCGGTGAGGATACAATATAAAATTCAAAATTCAAAATTAATAAATTCAAAATTATTGGATTCTCTTCTCTACGTCAAGGACGATGTGGTGCGCAGTCGCGATGTGAGGGTGGATGTGGATAAGGCGCGGCAGACAGTCACCATCAAGAACCGACAGGGGACGCGGGTTTTTACCGCCACGTTGCACCAGATGCAGGGCAGGGAGGCTACGCTGGCTTTCCGCTCCGACAAGGATGAGCGACTGTATGGCTTGGGACAGTTCCAAGACGGCTATAGCAATGTGCGCGGCCTGTCGCGCCGCCTGACGCAGGTGAACACTCAGATTAGCATTCCCATGCTTCTGTCGAGCAAGGGCTATGGCGTGCTGTGGAACAACTGCGGCCTTACGGAGTTCAACCCCCTTTCTAAGTATGAAGTATTAAGTATGTGGCATGAGGTATCTGCCCAACCCGAGGGGGAGGTGGTCAATGTCACCACGACTGAGGGTGGACGGCGCGAGGTGCGACAACGCAATACCTACGAAGCCACAATCGACCTGACGGAGGAGGGCGACTACTCGCTGCTGCTGGACGTGGGTCAGCAGATGGCCCGCCGCCATAACCTCTCGATAGACGGCGAGACCGTCATCGAGATGCAGAACCTGTGGCTGCCCCCTACGGCTTCGGCCATCGTACACCTGAAGGCCGGCCACCATGTGCTGAGGGCCGAACTCTCCAAGGGCGACGCCCCCGTCGTCCGTTATGGCAGGGTGAAGGACGAGACGGTGCTCCGCTCGCCCATAGCGGATGCCGTGGACTATACGGTGTTCGTCGGCTCGCCCGATGAAATCGTCGCCACCTATCGCGAACTGACGGGCGAGGCTCCCCTGATGCCCCGCTGGGCCCTGGGCTACATCCATTGCCGCGAGCGTTTCCATTCGTCCGACGAGATTCTGCAGACCGCAAACCGCTTCCGCAGCGAGGGGCTGCCCGTCAGCGTGCTGGTGCAGGACTGGCAGTACTGGGGCAAGTACGGATGGAACGCCATGCGTTTCGACGAGGAACATTATCCCGACCCCAAAGCCCTGACGGACAGCCTCCACGCAATGGACATGCGACTGATGGTCAGCGTATGGTCGAAGATTGACAAGAACTCGGAGGTGGGCAGGCAGATGCAGGAGGCGGGCTACTACATCCCGGGTACGGACTGGATTGACTTCTTCAACCCCGATGCCGCCGCTGCTTATTGGAGGAACTTCGCCGAGCGGCTGCTGCCTCTGGGCATAGATGCCTGGTGGCAGGACGCTACGGAGCCCGAGAACGACGACCTGGCGGGCCGCCGCGTCAACAACGGCAAGTGGGCTGGCGAAGAGGTGAGAAACATCTATCCGCTGCTGGTAAACAAAACCGTGTATGAAGGACTGATGAATTCTCAATTCATAATTCATAATTCAAAATTAATAAATTCAAAATCCAAAAATGGTCTTCGCCCCATGATTCTGACCCGTTGCGGTTTTGCAGGCATACAGCGCTATGGGTCGGCGATGTGGAGCGGCGACGTGGGCAATGACTGGGAGACTTTCCGTCGGCAGTTGACAGCAGGCCTCGGCATGCAGGCGGCTGGCATCCCCTGGTGGACCTACGATGCCGGCGGCTTCTTCCGTCCTGGCAATCAATATACGGACCAGGCCTACATCGAGCGTATGTTGCGTTGGATAGAGACCAGCGTCTATCTCCCCCTAATGCGCGTCCACGGCTATATGAGCGACACGGAGCCCTGGAACTACGGCCCTGAGGCTCAAAGCGTCATTGCCCGATGCCTGAAGGAGCGTTACCGCCTGCTACCTTATATATACAGTGTGGCTGCGGCTATCTCGTTCGAGGGCTCTACGCTGATGCGTCCGCTGGTCTTTGACTTCGCCAGCGATGAGAAGGCGCTCGACCAGAAGTACGAGTATATGTTCGGACCCGCCCTGCTCGTCAGTCCCGTGACGGAGCCCGGTGTCACCACCTGGACGACCTATCTCCCAGAGAACGAAGGCGGCTGGTACGACTACCACACGAACCGTCACTACGACGGCGGACAGTCGGTGACCACTCCCGTGGGTGTGGACCATATCCCCGTCTTTGTCCGTGCAGGCAGCATTATTCCCGTCGAGGGCGACGAGGTGCTGCTCTATCCTGGAGCCGACGGCACTTTTACCCTCTACGAGGACGACGGCACCACAATGGCTTACGAAAGGGGAGAGTACTCGCGCACCACTTTCCAGTGGGACAATGCCAAGCGCAAGCTGACTACAAATGAAAATTCAAAATTAATAAATTCAAGATTCAAAATCAAACTCATAGACTCACAAACTCAATAACCCATTAACTCAAAAACTCAAAAGGCAATGAAACAGGTAAAAAGAACCGCCCTCGCTATTGTGCTGGCTATGTACGGTATTGGCTCATGGGCACAGTGGGGAGCACCAGCTGACCCCAATCCAAGTGTGAAGTTGAAGGACGCCTACAAGGACTACTTCATGATAGGCGTATCGCTCAACCAACGTAACGTGAGTAATGAAGACCAAATCAATCTGATTAAGGCCGAGTATAACAGCATCACAGCTGAGAACGACATGAAACCCGGTGAGCTGCATCCCAAGGAGGGAGAGTGGAACTGGGAGAAAGCCGACAGGATTGCCAACTTCTGTCGTCAGAACGGCATCAGGCTGCGTGGTCATTGTCTCTGCTGGCACTCGCAGTTCGCCGACTGGATGTTCACAGACAAGAAAGGCAAGCCCGTGAAGAAGGAGGTGTTCTACCAACGTCTGCGCGACCACATCCACACGGTGGTGAACCGCTACAAGGACGTCGTCTATGCGTGGGACGTGGTGAACGAAGCCATCAGCGACGGTGGCGGCAGGGGCCGTCCAGGTCAGGAACCCAATCCCTATCGCGAGAGCCGTCACTATCCGCTCTGTGGCGACGAGTTCATCGCCAAGGCCTTCGAGTTTGCCCACGAGGCAGACCCCAACGCCCTGTTGTTCTATAACGACTACAACGAGTGCGACCCAGGCAAGCGAGACCGCATCTACAATATGGTGAAGAAGATGCAGGAGGCCGGTGTGCCCATTCATGGTATCGGTATGCAGGGCCATTACAACGTCTATGGTCCCAGTGAAGAGGATATCGACGCTGCCATCACGAAGTATTCACAGCTCGTGAAGCACATCCACGTGACGGAGCTCGACATCCGCGTCAATCAGGAGATGGGAGGTCAGCTGCGCTTCTCGCGTGGTGAGAACAGACCCTTGCCCGGCTATCTCAATACGATGCTGACCGATCAGTACAACCGTATTTTCAAGATTTTCCGTAAGCACAGGGATGTCATCGACTGCGTGACCTTCTGGAACCTGGGCGACCGCGACTCTTGGCTGGGCGTGAACAACCACCCGCTGCCTTTCGACGAGAACTACAAGCCCAAGCAGGCCTACTTTGCCATCAAGAACTTCAATGCCGCTCTTGACAATTCACAACCCAAGGAGGACTTCCGTCCCAATCCCTTGAACCAGCCCGGACAGGAGTATCCGCAGGTGAACAGCGAGGGCTATGCACGTTTCCGTATAACAGCCCCAGATGCCAAGTCTGTTATCGTCAGCCTGGGACTCGGAGGTCGTGGCGGCACGGTATTGCGCAAGGATAAGGACGGCGCATGGGTTGGAACCACTGAGGGCCCGATGGACCCAGGCTTCCACTATTACCACCTGACTATCGATGGTGGCACGTTCAACGACCCAGGCACACACAATTTCTTCGGCTCCTGCCGTTGGGAGAGTGGTATCGAGATTCCTGCTCCCGACCAGGACTTCTATCAGTATCGTCCGGAAATCGAACACGGCAACGTTCAGCAGGTGTTGTTCCCCTCGAAGAGCACGGGCCAGATGCAGACCGCTTGGGTCTATACGCCTCCCACCTATGGCAGGACCCTCTCTAACTCCCCCTTAAAGGGGAAGAACAAGAAGTCTCCCTTTAAGGGAGATTTAGAGGGTCGCTTCCCTGTGCTCTACTTGCAGCACGGATGGGGTGAGAACGAGACCAGCTGGTTCCGTCAGGGCTGTGCAGGTCTGATAATGGACAACCTCATAGCAGAAGGGAAAATCGAGCCTTTCATCATCGTGATGGCTTACGGCCTGACCAACAATGTGCGCTTTGGCCGCATCGGAGAGTTCACGGCCAAAGAGTTTGAGACCATGCTCATCGACGAACTCGTACCCTATATCGACAGCCACTTCCTGACCAAGGCCGACAAGTGGAACCGCGCTATGGCAGGTCTCTCGATGGGTGGTATGGAAACCAAGCTCATTACCCTCCGTCGGCCCGATGTCTTCGGCTACTGGGGACTGCTCAGCGGTGGCACCTACGCCCCCGAAGACATCAAGGACCCCAAGGCTGTGAAGGTAATCTTCGAGAGTTGTGGCTCGAAGGAGAATCCCGATGGCATCAACAAGAGCGTCGAATCGCTGAAGACTGCCGGCTATAACGCCTACGGCTATATCTCCGAGGGTACTGCCCATGAGTTCCTGACCTGGCGCCGCAGCCTCAAGGAAATGGCACCGCTACTGTTCAAATAGTTCATAATTCATAGTCCATAGTTCATAGTTCATAGTTATGAAACGTATATTTCTTTTTTTCATTTTTCACTTTTCATTTTTCACTTTTCATTTTGTTGGGGCGCAGAACCCCTTCGTACAGACTTGGTGTACCAGCGACCCCGCTCCGATGGCGCATGATGGCCGGATGTATGTCTATACCGGCCATGATGAGGACGGTGCCGATTTCTTCTGGATGCAGGAGTGGCGCGTGTATTCAACAGTAGATATGGTGAACTGGACCGACCATGGTTCGCCTCTGGCTCTGGAAAGCTTCTCATGGGCCGACGACCGCGCTTGGGCTGCTCAGACCGTGGAACGCGACGGCAAGTTCTACTGGTACATCTGCGCCCACAGCAAACTGTCCAATGGTATGGCGATTGGTGTGGCTGTGAGCGACTCACCCACTGGTCCTTTCAAGGATGCCATAGGGAAACCCCTCTTCGAGAACGGTTCGTGGGACCATATCGACCCCACCGTGCTGATTGACGATGACGGTCAGGCGTGGCTGATGTGGGGCAACCCGCAGTGCTACTACCTGAAACTGAACCGCGACATGATTTCATATAGCGGCGAGCTGGGTCGCCTCGATATGACGGAGGAGGCTTTCGGAGGTCCCATCATGAGCAAGCGTGAGAAGGGCAAGAAGTATAAGGATTCGTATGTGGAAGGCCCCTGGCTCCGCAAGGTTGACACTTCCAAGTTCAAGGTTCCAAGTTCAAAGGTGTACCAGCTCCTGTATGCTGCTGGTGGTGTACCCGAACACATCAGCTACAGCACGGCTCCTACGCCTACCGGTCCTTGGACATACGCTGGAGAGATTATGCCCCTCTGCGACACCAAGTCGTTCACCAACCACTGTGGCGTTGCTGACTACAAGGGACATTCCTATTTCTTCTACCACACTGGCAAGCTTCCCCACGGAGGCGGTTTCGGTCGCAGCGTAGCTGTCGAGGAGTTCCAGTACAATCCCGACGGTTCTTTCCCCACCATCATGCCTACCGACGAAGGCGTGAAGCCCATCGCCACGTTCAGTCCCTATCAGAAAGTACAGGCCGAGACAATGGCGTTCTCGCGTGGTGTCAAGACAGAGCAAAACGACGAGATTGGCGTCTATGTGACCGATATCCACAATGGCGACTACATCAAGCTCCAGAATGTGCAGTTTGAGGGCAATACCCCCAAGCAGTTCGCGGCCCGCGTGGCAAGCGGTCTGCGCGGCGGACGGATTGAGGTGCGCATAGACAGCCTGAAGGGGGCTTTGCTGGCCCGTCTGGAAGTACCCGGCACTGGCGGTTGGGAGAAGTGGCAGACCATTTCAGCGACAATGGACAATGAAATTGTAAATAGTAAATCGTCAAATGGTAAATGTCACGACCTTTACCTCGTCTTCACAGGTCGCAAGGGTCCGAAGCTCTTCAACTTCGACTGGTGGCAAATAGAGGGCGCACAGAAATCACTTGTGGTCGAGGATGGTGGTACTGGCGACTATAAGGCCATCATGAAGGAGGAAGCCACACTGGAGGCGCACACCGTCTTCGTGCCTCAAGACCTGTCGGCCTTCAATGAGAAGACCCCCTTGCCCGTGCTCGTATGGGGTAATGGTGCCTGCACCAACTCACCCTGGGAGCACTTCAAGTTCCTGAACGAAATCGCCTCGCATGGTTACCTCGTCTTGGCTACGGGCTATATCCCTGTGGAAGAGAAACCCTACCAAGGTCCGATGTCTACCACCGAGCAGCAGATAGAGTCTATCGACTGGGCTATCAGTCAGAATGCCGACCCCTCCTCACCTTACTATAATAAGATAGATGTGAAGAACATCTGCGTGGCTGGTATGTCGTGTGGCGGTTTGCAGTCGCTCTACAACTGTGCTGACCCGCGTATCAAAACCCTGATGATATGCAACAGCGGACTCTTCAAGAACAGTAATCGAGCTCAGGCTGTCGGTGGAATGCCCATGCCTGAGAAGTCAAAGTTGAAAGAGATACATACCCCAATCATCTATATACTGGGCGGCAAGGAGGACATTGCCTACGAGAATGGTATGGACGACTTCCATCTGATTAACCACGTGCCAGCCTTCGCTGCCAACTATCCCGTGGGGCATGGCGGCACCTATCGTCAACCTCACGGGGGCGAGTTCACGGTGGTGGCTCTCGGCTGGCTTGACTGGCAGCTGAAAGGTGACAAACAGGCTGCCAAGATGTTTACTGGAAAGGACTGTCTGCTCTCCAAACGCGAGGGTTGGACCATTGAGAAAAACAAGAAAATGAAGAATGAAAAATGAAGAATGAAGAATTTGCTACCGCCCGAATTTTGAATCTGTTACTCTCCTTCGTTCTGTTGGTTGCGATATCGCAACCTGCAAGCGCTCAGTCTAAGGACCACAAGATGCCCATGCCCGACCTGAACAAGGTCAACATGCCCCTGTTCCAGACCAAGTACACTGCCGACCCTTCGCCGTTAGTTGTGGGCGACACGCTGTTCCTCTATACCTCGCACGATGCCTCGCCCGAGGATATCCCCGACGAGAACGAGAAGAACTCCGCCGGCTTCTTTATGTACGACTGGCTGCTGTGGTCCACTACTGACATGGTCAACTGGACCGAGCACGGTGCTGTGGCTTCGCTGAAGGACTTTAAGTGGCGCAGCCGTGAGAACGGAGCCTGGGCCATCCAGACTATAGAGCGGAACGGCAAGTACTACCTCTATGCACCCCTTCACGGACATGGCATCGGTGTGCTTGTGGCCGACTCTCCTTACGGACCTTTCCGCGACCCCTTGGACGAGCCGTTGGTATGGCAGAAGGAGCATTGGGACGACATTGACCCCAGCGTCTTTACTGACGATGACGGCCAGGCCTATATGTACTGGGGTAACCCACACGTCTATTGTATCAAGTTGAACCAAGACATGATATCAACGCAAGGTGACATCCTCGTGCTCAACCCCAAGGACGGCGTCATGCGTCCTGTCAAGGAAGAAGGCGCTAAGATAAACCTCAGAGTCCCAGGCGAAGAGAAATCCACTTGGACAGTGAAGAACTATCAGGAGGGACCATGGTTCTATAAGCGTAACGGGCATTACTATCTGGGCTATGCCACCACCTGTTGTCCTGAAGCTTTGGGCTATGCCATGAGCGACAGCCCCACAGGTCCGTGGGAGTGGAAGAACTACATCATGCGTCCCACCAATCGCGACCGCGGCAACCACCCGGGCATCTGCGACTTCAAGGGCCACTCCTACATCTTCGGTCAGGACTATGACCTGATGCACCTCGACACCTACATCCACCACGAGCGTCGCAGCGTTAGCGCGAGTGAGATTGTCTATCTCGAGGGCGGCACAATCCCCGAGATTCCCTATTGGCTCAACCAGAAACCCATGCAGCAGATCCATTGGCTGAACCCCTACCAGCGCGTGGAGGCTGAGACAATGGCATGGGGTAGGGGTCTGAAGAGTGCCAAGATGGGCATCCCCAATACCGGTGTGGTAAAGGACATGCCCGAGTCTGTTGGCAAGCGAAACATGTATATATACGACATAGACAACGGTGAGTATATCCGCCTTCGTGGCGTGGACTTCGGTGCCGGTGCTAAGCAGTTCAGCATCATGGCTGCTGCCACAGGCTCTTGCACCGTGACCCTGCGTCTCGACTCCGAGAGCGGTCCCGTGGTTGGTACGGTAAAAATTACTGCTACGGGTTCGCTCGACACCTACAAATCGTTCGCCACTAAGGTCAAAGGAGCCAACAGCGTGCACGACTTCTACCTTTGCTTCAATCAGGTCCAGGGTGATGTCCGCCTCGATTGGTGGCAATTCAGCGGCCTTCGGCCTAAATGAGGCGGGCGAAGTCCTAAATGATAAATGAAAAATGATAAATGAGGAAATGAAAACAAATAAGAATCATAGCAGGCTAAGGATAATGATGGTGGTAAGTTTGTCATTTATCATTTGTCATTTATCATTTAGCCCCGCAGGGGCGCAGAACCCTATCATACGCGACCAGTTTACGGCCGACCCAACTGCGCGTGTTTTTAATGGTAAGGTCTATCTGTACCCCTCGCACGACATCTTCCCGCCAGAGGGTCAGCGGCAGGACTGGTTTTGCATGGAGGACTATCACGTCTTCTCTTCGGAGAACCTGACCGACTGGACCGACCACGGCGTGATTGTTACCCAGAACAAAGTGCCTTGGGTGCGTCCTGACTCCTATTCGATGTGGGCTCCCGATTGCATTGAGCGGAACGGCAAGTACTATTTCTATTTCCCCTCCACGCCCAAAGATGGTAGGGGTTTTGGCATTGGTGTAGCCATCGCCGACAGCCCCGAAGGTCCCTTCATCCCTGAGCCCGAACCTATCAAGGGCATCTTCGGCATCGACCCGTGCGTGCTCCAGGCTTCTGACGGCAACGCCTACATTTTCTGGGGAGCAGGTCGTTGTGCCAAGCTCAAGCCCAACATGAAGGAACTCGCCGATGACACTCCAAAGGAGAAAGTCAAGTTCGGCGAGCGTGAATTTGAAATGTATGGCGTGAACTGTCTCAAGGACCTTCCCAACCGTCAGGCCGAGGGACCGTTCGCCTTTGAGTATGGCGGCAACTACTATCTGACCTATCCATACGTGAGGAAGAATACCGAAGTCCTCGGCTATGCCATGAGCAAGAACCCGATGGGACCGTACGAATACAAGGGACTCATCATGCAGGAACACGAAAATGGTTGTTGGACCAACCATCACAGCATTGTCAACTACAAGGGCCAGTGGTATCTGTTCTACCATCAGAATGCTTTTTCGCCCAACGACGACAAGCGCCGCAGCGTGCAGATTGACAAGCTGTACTTCAATCCCGACGGCACCATCCAGGAGGTGAAGAAGACCATGCGTGGTGTGGGCGTCAATAGGGCCACTGAGCGCATAGAGATTGACCGCTACAGCTCTGCCAGCAACGATGTGACCACAGCCCTCATCGATACCGCCGGTTCTTTCCGCGGTTTTCAGGCTACCCTGCCTGGGAAGGGTGCTTGGCTGAAGTACGACGACGTAGATTTCAGTAGCATCACAGACGGCTACCTCATTATCAGCGCTATGGCTCACGAGAACACCCATCTGTGTGTGCGAGAGAAGAGCGCCAAGGGTAAGGTCATTGCCAGAGTCGCTGTGACGGTGAAGAACGAGGGCGGTCCTTTCCGTCGCGACATGTCGGGGCAGTGGCTCACGCTGACAGCTCCCTTAGAATATACGCCCAACGGCATCACCGACCTGGTAGTCATTTGCGAGGGCGAAGCCGTCAGCGTGGATTGGTTGCGCTTCAAGAACCGTCCCAGGTATTTCAGCGAAGTTGGAAAGAATGCTGCTCCTGCTCAGCCCGACGACCAGGGCTTCATTCGCCGCTGGCGACTGATGGAACCCATCGCCGTCGATGTGCGGTCCAACGTCGTTTTCACCAACTCCTGGTTGCGCGACAAATTCTCCGAGGAACTGGCCCGACTGCCAAAGCAGAAAAAGGCCAAGTGGTTCTACCTCGACAGCGAGAACTATAACGTGAAGCTGTTCCGCTTCGCAGAGAAGTACGCGGGGCAGACCTATGGCTCCTTCTTCTGGTGCGAGACCATTATTGACTGTCCCGCCGACATCGAGAACGTTCGTTTGGCCTGTGGTTCCAACGGGGCCTCCATGTGGTGGCTGAACGGCGAGGAGGTGCTACTGCTCGAAGGCGACCGTCGCATGGTGGAAGACGATGGCATGTCTCAGCGCCTGACGCTGAAGAAGGGGCGTAACGTCCTGCGTGCTGCCGTCATCAATGGCCCGGGCCTGAGCGACATGTGTGCCCGTTTCCTCGATGAAAATAACAGACCTCTCACCAACTTCACCATCGTAAACGAATAAGATATGAAGCGCATACTGTTTGTATCATTTATCATTTGTCATTTATCATTTAGCCCTGCAAGGGCGCAAATCGGTGCCCCCTATATCCACGACCCTTCCACCATTGCCGAGTGCGAGGGCAAGTACTACACCTTCGGCACGGGCGGCGGAGGTCTTATCAGCGAGGACGGTTGGTCGTGGCACAGCGGAGCGGAACGTCCGGGAGGCGGTGCAGCACCCGATGTGATGAAGATAGGCGACCGCTACCTCTGCATCTACGGCGCTACGGGCGGCGGATTGGGCGGCGGTCATAACGGTCGCATCCTCACCATGTGGAACAAGACCCTTGACCCGAAGTCGCCCGACTTCAAGTGGACCACAGCCATCGAGGTGGCTTCCTCCGACGGCATGGAGGACCAGGATGCCATCGACCCGTCGCTGTTGCTCGACCCCACCACGGGGCGCCTTTGGGCCAGCTACGGAACCTACTTCGGTACCATCCGTCTCATTGAGCTTGACCCGAAGACCGGCCAGCGCGTGAAGGGCAATGTGGAGAAGGACATTGCCATCGACTGCGAGGCAACCGACCTGCTATATCGGGACGGCTGGTACTACCTGCTTGGAACCCACGGCACCTGCTGCGACGGTGTCAACTCCACATATAATATAATAGTAGGACGTTCTAAAAGCGTTGAAGGCCCATATATTGACAATGTGGGCCGTGATATGTTCCACGGTGGAGGCCGCATGGTCATAGCAGCTGGCGACCGCAAGACAGGTCCTGGTCACTTCGGGCGCACCATCATCGACGAGGGCGTTGAGGTGATGTCGTGTCACTATGAAGCCGACTTCGACATGAGCGGACGCAGCGTGCTGGCTATTCGTCCCCTGCTCTGGAAGAACGACTGGCCCTATGCCGGTGAGCCCTTCAAGGGCGGCACCTTCGAAATCGAATCGGAGCGCCGCGGCTACTCGCTGGAGTTGACGGTAGATTTCGTGCGTATGGAGCAGGAACGACAGCGCTTTTGGCAGATAGACCCGAACGAACCCGTAAAGGCCCTTCCTAACCAGAAATTGGAGGATGTCATCGGGGAATGGCCCGAAGGCGAAATTCCTGTACGCCTGAGCGACTACATGTTCCGTCCCTGGCAACGTTGGACCATCACGCCTGTCCCCGAGGCCGGCGGCTATCTGGGCGGACCCTACTTCCGTATTGTCATTGAGGGTACTGAGCGGGCGCTGACAGCTACTGCCAATCTGGAGGTCACCACGACGCCCACGTTCACAGGCGCTCCCGAACAACTCTGGCGCATCGAACAGCTCACCGACGGCACGTACCGCATCATGCCGAAAGCCATTCCGGGCCGTGACGGACTGAACTCCCGCTATGTGCTCTACTCCATTGCAGACAGTACGCCCACCCTGGCGCCGTACGACTTCAACTCCGACAATTCGAAATGGAACTTCCGCAACCATTAACCTTACAACCTCATAACCTCAAAACCTTACAACAGTGAAACAGAACATCCTTATGAGCCTTCTGGCTCTTGGCCTGATGGCCTTATCCAATACACGCATCTCGGCTGCAGTCGATGAGAACTTCTACATCTTCCTCTGTTTCGGACAGTCCAACATGGAGGGTGCCGCAAAGCCCGAGGCTGCGGACATTGCCAGCCCGGGCCCGCGCTTCCTGCTGATGCCTGCCGTCGATGACGCAGAGCGAGACCGCAAGAAGGGAGAATGGTGCGAGGCCTCTGCTCCCCTCTGCCGTCCCAACACCGGCTTGACGCCTGCCGACTGGTTCGGCCGCACGCTTGTAGCTTCTCTGCCCGAGAACATCAAGGTGGGTGTCATCCATGTTGCCGTCGGCGGCATCAAGATTGAGGGCTTTATGCCCGACAGCATCGAGAGTTACCTCAAGGAAACCCCAGGATGGATGAAAGGCATACTTGCCAACTACGACAATAACCCCTACAAGACGCTTGTCACGCTGGCGAGGAAGGCTCAGAAGGACGGTGTCATTAAAGGCATCCTGATGCATCAAGGCGAGTCGAACACCGGCGACCCCAAGTGGGCTGAGAAGGTGCAGAATGTCTATGACCATCTGCTGGGCGACCTGCAGCTGAAGCCTGAAGAGGTGCCACTCTATGCCGGTAACATTGTCCAGGCCGACGGCAAGGGAGTTTGCATCGGTTGCAAGAAGCAGATTGACGAACTGCCCCAGACCATCCACACCTCGCAGGTCATCTCGTCCGATGACTGCACCTGTGGCCCAGACCGCCTACACTTCGATGCAGCCGGCTATCGTGAGCTGGGCTGCCGCTATGGCGAGGCCGTCAGCCGCTTCCTCGGCTACGAGCCCAAGCGTCCGCAGTTGCCTAATGCAGCAAAGAAGATAGAGGTTCCGGAGGATGCTGTCACTGCCGAGACCACTATCCCGGGTAACGAATTCCCGAAGGTTGGCAAGGATGGTCGCGCCTATTTCTACATCCATGCACCACAGGCCCGCAAGGTCATTGTGGATATCTGCAATAAGAAGTACGAGATGCAGCCCGACGGCAAAGGTGGCTTCATGGCTGTCACAGAACCGTTGGTCGTAGGTTTCCACTATTACTTCCTGAGCATCGAAGGCGTGAACTTCATCGACCCAGCTACCGAGACCTTCTTCGGCTGCTGTCGCGAGTCGGGCGGCATAGAGATTTCCGAGGGTCCTGAGGGCGACTACTACCGTCCCCAGCAAGGCATTCCTCATGGTCAGATTCGCAGCATCTATTACCCATCAGGAGAAATCGTAAATAGTCAATCGTCAAATCGTAAATGCGAATGGCGTCATGCTATGGTCTATACCCCTGCAGAATATGAAAAAGGCAAGAAGCGCTATCCCGTGCTCTACCTGCAGCATGGCATGGGCGAGGGCGAGACCAGCTGGACCATCCAGGGCCGCATGCAGCACATCATGGACAACCTCATTGCCAGCGGTGAGGCCGTGCCGATGATAGTCGTGATGGAGAGCGGCGACGTGAAGGCTCCCTTCCGTGGCGGCAACAACCAGGCGGGGCGCAGCCAGTACGGGGCTTCGTTCTATCGGGTGATGACGGAGGACCTGATTCCCTACATCGACGCCAACTTCCGTACCAAGGCCGACCGCGACAATCGTGCTATGGCTGGACTCTCGTGGGGCGGTCACCAGACCTTCGACCTCGTGATGAATAACATGGACCGGTTCGCTTGGATGGGTGCTTTCAGCGGTGCCATCTTCGGGCTGGATGTCAACACGACATACGACGGAGCCTTTGCCCGCAGCGAGGAGTTCAACCGTCGCATCCATTACCTCTTCCTCAGCTGTGGCTCGGAGGAGAACTTCGGTACGGGGAAGCTTGTGGATGACCTGCGGAATGCCGGCATCAAGGTCGATTACTACGTCTCGCCCGGCACCCACCACGAATGGCTCACCTGGCGCCGCAGCCTCAAGGAGTTCGTCCCACACCTGTTCAAAAAATAGAACAGGGCGGGCTAAAGCTACCGAATCAGCATCCTATCCCTACCGCCGAAGGATTACTATCCCTACCGCCGAAGGATTACTATTCCTCCCATCGAAGGATTATAATCCTTCTGCAATAGGATTACTATCGCTCTGGCTGAAGCGACGACTCGCTATTGATAAAAGGAAAGGTCGCTGTCTGGCTTGTTTCTCGTTCGTTTCACTGGCCGCTAAATATATAGGCGGCTGGTGAAACAAACAAGGAACCATATGCCTGACATGGAGAATCGCCTGTTAGGACCGACCTATAAATGGCAACGGCAGCGATGACTTCAAAATGAGGTTGCCGCTGCCGTTGCTTTAAGGCTTGACTTACTCCGTTCTCACTTAATTAAGACTTTTTTGCCGCCGATGATGTTCAGACCGCGCTGAGGTTTGCTCAGGCGCTGGCCGGCGAGGTTATAGATGGCTTCATTATCAATTATCAATTGTCCATTGTCAATTGAACGGATGCCGTCCGGTTCATCCGTTCCGAGGTATTCGCCCTCGATGGTCTCTTCAAAGACATTGATGCGGATACGGTAGTAGCCATCGTTCCTGATGGCCCATTTGTAGTCCTCCGAGCCGTTGTACCAGACCTGCGTGGCTGTCAGGATAGAGGCGTCCTGGGTGAAGGGGTGTAGCACTTTCGGGCTCCAACCGTACTGTCCGTTTATCTTGAAGCGCTTGGGCTCGACGTTGTAGCTGTAAGCCTTCAGCAGGCCTGTCCATTCGAAGACATTGGGGTCGTCCCAGCTCTGCTCCATCTGCTTGCCTGCATCTATCTGCCAATGTCCCTCCTGACCTGAGATGCCCTCGCCTTGTCTGTCCTCGACGCAGCCGCCGCATATCCAGGCTTCGTACCACGGAGCAAAGAGTTCGCCGGTGAGCTGTTTGCTGTTGGTATCGACGGTGAAGCGGTAGTTGTCCGCCTCGAAGAGGACTGCCCATTCTGTGCCGATGCTGTCAGCCTTCTGGACATAATCTGTCCAGTCCGTTACGATACTTGTATCTACGAGCTTTGGGGCATAGTAGCGCGAGGCGGATCTGGGCGATTCGGTCGTCGTGATATAGAGGTCGCCAGGAAGCAGCTTGCCATGGAACTTGAAGGCGTAACGGTTGCTGGTGCTCGTCGGGAAGCGTTTCAGCTCCTGTACGCCACCAGGAACGGCAGAGCCGCGTACATAGAGACGGGTCTGCGCCAATGCTAAATGAAAAGTGAAAAATGAAAAGTGAAAAATGAAAAAAAGTAATAAACGTTTCATAACTATGAACTGTGGGCTATGCGATTTCACTCAGTGGAACATTGATGGTGATGGGGGCAGAGAGGTTGTCTGTGCTGACGGTGACAGTGAGCGTGCCTGTCTCGGCATCGTATTGTACAAACTCGCTGTTTATGGGGGCGCCGTTCACGGTTATGCTTTCTGCAATGAAGGAGGCAGGCGTGCCAAGGAACTCTACTGTCCATTTTCTCTCGGTCGGCATACCCTCGAAGCTGCCCTGGCGTCCACCGATGGTCAGCGTGATGTTACTGTCGGTACGGTTCTGGATGAAGGTGGTCATTGTCCACGCATCGCCCTTGTATTCCTGGTTGTCGCCCTTGTCCTCATAGAACCGGCCTGTGCCGTTTGCTCCTGGTACGACTTTGAGGATAATCTCGCCCGGGTCGCCCACAACGGTACGCCTGACGGGATAGAACGGGATGATGCTGCCCGCACGATAGAAGACCGGGAACTCGTCGAGCGTGTAGCTGCTGTAGAAGGCTTGTCCGCCCGTCACGAGTCTCGATCGCGTCACGTCCCACCACTTCCCTTTGGGGAACCATATCTTACGGCCGGAATAGCCGTCCTGCTGCGGAGTATAAATGGGCGCTACAAGCATGTCGTTACCGAACATGTACTCATCTTCGTAGGTGTAGGCATTGCTTTCCTCGGGGTAGTCATAGTAGAGGGGACGGTTCATGCCGATACCTGTGTCGTAGGTCTCGCGGGCAGCGGTATAGATATAGGGGAAGAGACGGTAGCGCAGACGCACGGCCTCGCGCAGCTGTTCGAAGTTGCTGTACTTCCAGATGCGGCGCTCCAGCTTGCTGCTGTTGGTGGCATGGGTGCGGAAGATGGGGGTATAGGCACCGAACTGCAGCCAGCGCAGGAGCAATTCGGGGTCGTTGTCGCCGCCCTGATGTCCGCCCAGGTCGTGTCCCCAATAGTCATAGAGGACGTTGCTGGCGTTGCTAGTGAAGAATATCTCGTAGCCCAGCATGGACCATGCAGCCCAAGTGTCGCCCGAGAAGCAGATGGGATAACGGTGTGAACCGAGGCCGCCCCAACGGTGGTAGATGACGGGGCGCAGCTCCGGACGGTTCTTCTGCATGTCCTCGAAGAAGGTATGGTTGCACCAGAAGGTCTCGCCCAGGTTCTCCGAACCCTCGGCAGGCGTGTAGTTCTTCTCCTGACCGTGCTTGCCGACGGTGAGTGCCTGCTGCCAGTCGAGCCACCAGAAGTCCACGCCCTCGTCCTCGTGCGGACGGATGACATCCTTGAAGAAGTTCTTCATGAAGGTGTAGTCCTCCACTTTCCAGAGAATGGTTTGTCCCGAATTGTCACCAAGGTCATTAGCCAGCGCATTGTAGTAGTCCTCGTGGGTTCCGACACCGTCGGAGGGGTGCAGGTTGAGGGCGGTCTTCAGCCCGTGGTTGTGGATGTAGTTGATGAGCGTCCTGGGCTGTGGAATGCGATTCGTGTTCCAACTCCAGCCCGTCCAGCCGCTCTTGTGCCAGTCCATATCCATGATGAGCACGTCCATCGGGATGTCGTTGCTCTCCACGTCGCGGACAATCTGCATGAACTCGCTTTGCGTGTATGCCCAATAGCGGCTGTACCAGTATCCAAGGATGTATTTGGGCGGCATGGGTACACGGCCTCCCACCTTGATGTAGTCGCCCAGACATGCTTTGTACTCGTGTCCATAACCCAGGAAGTACCAGTCGATGGCTGTCTTGTCGATGGGGTTAGCCCACCAGGTGATGCCCTCCTCCTTGGGCTCGAATGCGTATGACGCACTGCCGTCGCCTCGTAGGGTTGCAGGACTTTCGTCGATGATGCTCCAACCGGCTCGCGAAAGGAGGCCTTTCTCCAGATTGCCCCGTTTGTTGTCGCCCCAGGCACCGTCCAGAGTGCGGTTGGTGCCGAGCAGGTTCATGGAGTCGTCCTTGCCAGGATACCAAATGACGGTTCTTCCGTTCATTTGGAAAGAGACCATGAGATTGTCTGGCTTCTTGTCGGTAGCCTTGAAGACACTACCCAGCTTGTAGCGGAGCGTGACATCCTCAGTACGGATGTAGAGGTATTCGTCATTGGTCTCGGTGGTGAACTGAGGCACCGGCAGGCGTCGGTTGACAATGGCAAACGTGGCGCGGTCATCGAACTGAGCCGTCGCGCTGTACTGGATGCGTATCATCCTACTGGTAAGCACGGTGAAGCGAGCGTTGCCCGAAGTGATGACAGCAGCCGGGTCAGCCACAGGGTCAAGCACATCCTGAGCACTGGTGGGCACGAATGCCAGTAAGATTAAAAAAACGAGGGTAAATCTTAAATTGTACATGTCTTTGCATCTTTTTGTATGCAAAGATAGGGTTTTTCATCATATTATGCAAAACTAAGGTGGAGTTTTCTTTGCATATCTCGCAGAAAAGTCTTATCTTTGCGCCGTCTAATAGGAAACTTGAAAAAGTGAAAACATTTTAACTTTAAAGAAATGAGCAAAAAGTATTTATGGAGATTGCAGACCATCATGATGGCAGCAATGATGAGTGTCGGCTTCACTTCGTGCTGCTGTGATAAGGATATTATTCCATCTACTTCTACTGGAGACGGGCTTGAAGGATACTGGCTCGAAGACCTGTATAAGGTAAAGACAGAAACGGCAAATGGAGATACTCCTGAGGCTGTTACACAGGAGACATGGGTCTTTGACGACACCAATCCTTGCAATCTCATCTATTTGGATGGACAGGGAGGAGGAACTTATTTCTATATGATTTGTACTGAGGAGAGAAGGAATAGTTCAGAGGAGTATCAAGAGAAGTTCCCTAATAAGGTAGGTACATTCAAGGACTTCCAGGAGAATACGCACACCTATTATGGTTACAAGCAAGAAGCCATCGTGTATTTCCAAAGAGGTTCCACAATCGTGATAGCCATGAACGACACGGAGAATCCCTTGAATGTCGGAAACCAGGACATTCCTTTGGATGATTTGAATAACATTATTGGAAACACAACGATAGGTGATATCCTTGGGAACACGACTGTAAATGACGCTATTGGAGCCGCAGGTAATTCAGTTATTCTGAAGAACTTCGTTGATGGCGGCATTCCTGGGTACCACAAAGCTACAAAGGTCCAATAGGGCGGCCTTCGGCCTAAATGAGACGGGTTGCGCCCTAAATGATAAATGAAAAATGATAAGTGAGGGATGAAAACAAATAAGAATAATAGCAGGCTTAGGATAATGATGGTGGTAAGTTTGTCATTTATCATTTGTCATTTATCATTTAGCCCCGCTGGGGCGCAGAATCCTGTCTGGCCGCGTGACTGGCCCGACCCGACGGTGTGGGTTGGCGATGACGGTCGCTACCACTGCATTGCTACCAATCCGACACGCTCCATTGTGAGTGACGACCTCTTCCATTGGGAGATGAGCGATGTGGCACCAGTGGATGTCGGCTCTTGGGGAGCGATGCAAGCCATAGCCCAGCGCTTCTGGGCTCCCGATGTGGCAACAGTGGATGGGAAGCGCAACATGTACCTGACACTCTACAACAGCGCCGAGGACAGCAACATCGGAGTGCTGCAGGAGTACGCTCCCTGTCAGTTCCAATACAAAGGCATCATAACGCGTAGCACAGAAACTGGCATTCATGACACCATAGACCCCGAAGTCGTAACAGACCCCAAGACGGGTAAGGTGTGGCTCTTCTTCGGCTCAGTAGGCGGCATACACCGCATTGAGCTGACGAAGGACGGCCTCGCACTCAAGGAAGGCGCTAAGTATGAACACGTGGCAGGTCTGAAGGTTGAGGACAATCCCAACCGCTCGAAGGTCTTCGAGGGGAGCTACCTGCACCAGCACGGCAAGTACTGGTACCTCTTCGTCAGCTCCGGTTTCTTTGGCGACCATACCTACAAGCTTCAGGTGGGTAGGGCAAAGAAGCTTACCGACGATTTCTTCGACAAGGAAGGCAGACCGATGAAGGAAGGCTTCGCCACACCTGTCCTGCATAGCGATGAGGGCGACCAGTTCTACGGGCCTGGTCATTGCGGAGAAATATTCAGGGCAAAGGACGGCAACGAATACATCTTCTACCATTGCCACGTCAAAGGCAGTCGCAGGCCTGGCAGCCGCCCGCTCTTCATCTCCCGCATCCAATGGGACGAGGAGGGCTGGCCCTACGTGGAGGGAGGTAAACCACAGTAAAATGAAAAGTGAAAAATTGCAAATAGTTAATCGTAAATAGTAAAATCGTAAATAAACATGACACTCATTAAATCCATCTCGGGCATCCGAGGCACTATTGGAGGACGGGCAGGCGATACGCTCAATCCCCTCGACATCGTGAAGTTCACATCAGCATACGCGACCCTCATCCGCCGCACCACGACGGTGAAGAGCAACAAGATTGTTGTCGGCAGGGACGCGCGTATCTCAGGACCTATGGTCAAGAACGTTGTTTGCGGCACACTCATGGGTATGGGCTTTGATGTGGTTAACATTGGTCTCGCAACCACACCTACCACAGAGATTGCTGTCACGATGGAAGGTGCCTGCGGTGGCATCATCATTACCGCCAGTCACAACCCCCGCATGTGGAACGCCCTGAAGTTGCTCAACGCACAGGGTGAGTTCCTCAACAAAGAGGAAGGCAACGAGGTGCTCCGCATCGCGGAGGTAGAGGACTTTGAGTATGCTGACGTTGACCACCTCGGTTCCTATCGCGAGGACAACACCTATGACCAGAAGCACATTGACATGGTGCTCGGTCTGGACCTCGTGGATGTGGAAGCGATTCGCAAGGCTAACTTCCGCGTGGCATTTGACAGCGTGAACAGCGTGGGTGGCGTCATCCTGCCCAAACTCTTGGAGCAGCTTGGTGTGAAGACCGTCACAGGCCTCTTCACAGAGCCTACAGGCGACTTCCAACATAACCCCGAACCCCTTGAGAAGAACCTTGCCGACATTAAGGCCTTGATGCAGAAGGGCGGACACGATATTGCCTTTGTCGTTGACCCCGATGTGGACCGTCTGGCGCTCTTCTGCGAGGACGGCACAATGTATGGCGAGGAATATACACTCGTCACCGTGGCCGACTACATCCTTCAACACACACCAGGCAACACTGTCAGCAACCTCAGTTCCACCCGTGCCCTGCGCGATGTAACCCGCAAGTACGGTTGCGAGTACAACGCTGCTGCTGTGGGCGAGGTGAACGTCGTGACGAAGATGAAGGAGACCAATGCCGTCATTGGTGGCGAAGGCAACGGTGGTGTCATCTATCCCGCTGCTCACTACGGTCGCGATGCTTTGGTGGGTATCGCCCTTATCCTCACCTATATGGCCAAGAAGGGCATGAAGGCAAGCGAACTGCGTGCCACCTATCCTCCCTACTTCATCGCCAAGAACCGCATCGACCTCACACCCGAAACTGACGTGGATGCCATCCTTAGGAAGGTCAAGGAAATGTATGCCAATGAAGAGGTGAACGACATCGACGGTGTGAAGATTGACTTCCCCGACAAGTGGGTACACCTGCGCAAGAGCAACACAGAACCCATCATCCGTGTCTATAGCGAGGCAAGCACAATGGAGGCTGCCGACGCCATCGGCAAGAAGATAATGGATGTAGTGTACAGTATGGTATAACCTCATAACCTAACAACTATGTTAACACAAATCATTAACGCAAAAATCCTGACGCCGCAGGGATGGCTCAAGAACGGCAGTATCATCCTGCGAGACAAAAAGATACTGGAAGTAACAAATTGTGACTTGGCCGTCATCGGCGCAGACCTTGTCGATGCAAAGGGCATGTACGTAGTGCCTGGCTTCATTGACATGCACGTACACGGCGGCGGTGGAAGAGACTTCCAGGAAGGTACCCCTGAAGCATTCCGCACAGCAGTCGCCGCACACGCCAAGCACGGCACCACCAGCATCTTCCCAACCCTGAGCAGCAGTACGGTGCCCATGATAGAGAAGGCTGTGAAAACTTGCAACGAGCTGATGAAGGAACCCGATTCTCCTATCCTCGGCCTACACCTCGAGGGACACTACCTCAGCCCCACCAAGGCAGGTGCTCAACAGCCCGACTGGATAAAGAACCCAGACCCCAACGAGTACATCCCCATCGTAGAGCACTCGGAATGCCTCTCGCGTTGGGATGCTGCACCCGAGCTCCCAGGAGCACTTCAGTTCGGCAGATATTGCGCAGAGAAGGGCATACTGCCAAGCATAGCCCACACCAATGCAGAATACGATGACGTGAAGGCCGCCTTTGCAGCTGGCTTCACCCACGTCACGCACTTCTACAACGCCATGCCTGGCTTCCACAACAAGATGGGCTACAAGTACGAAGGCACCGTCGAGAGCGTATATCTCATCGACGACATGACCATAGAATGCATCGCCGACGGCATACATGTTCCGCCCACCATCCTGCGCATGGCTTACAAGATTAAGGGTGTGGAACGCATGGCGCTCATCACCGACGCCTTGGCTGTTGCCGCTGCTCCACCTGATGCCAAGGCCTTCGACGACCGTGTTATCATCGAGGACGGCGTCTGCAAGCTGGCTGACCGCAGTGCCCTTGCAGGTTCCATCGCTACTACAGACCGCCTGGTCCGCACCCTCGTCCAGCAAGCAGAAGTGCCTTTGGAGGATGCCGTCCGCATGGCAAGCGAAACACCTGCACACATCATGGGCGTCTTCGGCAGGAAAGGAGCACTGGCACGCGGCAAGGATGCCGACGTCCTTATTCTCGACGATAAGCTCAAGGTGCGCTGCGTCTGGCAGATGGGTAAGATTATCGAGAACACGCTGTTTTAATTTCAAAATCCAAAGCTTTTGAGCTTCCTTAGAAGATTGTGGCAGAAAGCGATGTGCAACACCGCACTACGCGAAAAGTTGCGCATCATCATATTCCAGAGCGATACGCCGATGGGAAAGGCTTTCGATGTTGCCCTGCTTTGGTGCATCGTGGCCAGCATACTGGTTGTCGTTGTGGAGAGTATCCAGTCATTGCCAGTGCGTGCCAAGCTGGTCTTCACCATTTTGGAGTATGTTTTCACGTTCTTCTTTACGTTGGAGTACCTCTGTCGGCTATACTGCTCTGACAAACCACGCGAGTATGCTTTCAGCTTCTTCGGAATCATCGACCTGCTGAGCACCCTGCCGCTCTACGTCGGATGGATATTTGGCCCCATGCGTTATCTCATGGTGGTACGAACATTCCGCCTCATCCGCGTTTTCCGTGTCTTCAAGCTCTTCAGCTTCCTACAGGAGGGCGACCTCTTGATGCGTTCCATCATCATCAGTGCACCGAAGATAGGTGTCTTTTTCCTCTTCATGGTGATTTTGGTTATCAGTATGGGAACGTTGATGTATATGGTGGAGGGCGATCTTCCCGATTCGCCGTTTGTAGATATCCCGACAAGCATCTACTGGGCAGTCGTCACGATGACAACTGTAGGCTACGGCGATATTGCTCCGGTAACGTTCCTCGGAAGGATTCTTTCCGCGATAGTCATGCTGATGGGCTACACCATCATGGCTGTGCCGACAGGTATTGTCAGCGCCCAGATGGTGCACGACCACAATGCACATCGTAAGGAAAAGTATTGTCCGGAATGCGGCTCGCCCTTACCCTTCGACGCACATTATTGTCCCTTCTGCGGCTTGAAGCAGGATGCAATAAAGAACCTGAAAAGCGTCAAGGAGCCGCTGACCCTGTTGCTCTTCCTGTTTTTGCCAAGCCTTACACTATTCGGCCAGGACCGACTGCTTACCGGTACTGTGATTGGCACAAGGGAGAGTGTGGATTACTCCACAGGGCAGGCCAGTACGACCGTCAATACTGCTGCCAATGCTTTCGACGGGAATCTCTCCACGTTCTTTGCCTCCTACGAGCGCAGTAGGACCTGGGTAGGCCTCGACCTGGGTGAGCCGCACGTCATCACCCGCGTCGGTTGGTCTCCTCGCGAAGGCAGCTATGGACCGAAGCGCGTCCTCCTGGCTCTCTTCGAGGGCGCTAACGACCCAAACTTCCTTGATGGCGTACCACTATATCTAATAGATGAGGAGGGAGTCGTCGGTTCCATGAGCTATGCCGACGTCAATGTGTCGCGTGGTTTTCGCTATGTCCGCTACGTCGGTCCTTCCGATGCACGCTGCAACGTAGCGGAAGTGGCGTTTTACGGTCACGCCGGAGAGGGTAAAGACAGCCTCTTCTACCAGCTGACGAACCTGCCTACCGTCTCTTTTCATACGCAGGACAATGTTGAGCCTTACGACAAGGAGCATGAGATTACCTCCTGCTTTACTATCATCTATGCCGACGGGACGATGATTCAGGAAGAGACTGGCACCTCGCGTCTGCGCGGCAATGCCAGCATGAGTTTCCCCAAGAAGCCTTATCGCATTAAGCTGGACAGTAAGAAGCACATGTTCAAGAACAGCGACATGAAGTCGCCTGCCAAAGCCAAAAAGTGGACGCTTATCAACAACTATGGAGACAAGTCGCTGATGCGCAATCTTGTCAGCTTCGAGGTCTCGCGCAGGTTGAAGATGCCCTACACCCCTTGGAGCAAACCGGTGGATGTCATCGTCAACGGAGAATACAAAGGCTGCTATCAGCTGACGGACCAGATATCCATTGACAAGGACCGCGTCGCCATCACCGAGATGGGACCGGAAGACATTGAGGGGGAAGAACTGACAGGCGGTTATCTTTTGGAGCTGGATGGCTATGCCAGTCGGGAGGTGTCTTGGTTCAAGACGCAGTTTGGGTCGCCCGTCACCATTAAGTCGCCCGACGAGAACAGCATCACCACGGAGCAGCATCACTACATAGAGAACTTCTATAACCAGATGGAGGCCCGTATCATGAGCAATAACTTTACTGACCCCAAGTTGGGATACCGTTCGATGCTCGATGATGAGAGCCTTCAGCGTTACTGGTTAGTGGAGGAGTTGACAGGCAATCCGGATGCTTTCCACAGCTGCTACCTTAGCAAGGAGCGGGGAGAGGACAAACTGAGGGTGGAGACCGTCTGGGACTTCGACCTGGCCTTTGATAATGATAGCCGCTACTATCCCAACAGGGACTATGGCGACTATCTCTCTCTGGCTCGAGGCGGTGCAGGTAACTCGCGCACCCTACTCAAGCGGATCTTCACCGACCAGGCATTCTGCGACTCCCTGCGTGCAATATGGGAGACGGCACGACGAGAAAGAGGCATCACCGAGGAGAGCCTCATTTCTTATATTGATTCCACAGCCCAGGAGCTGCAACAGAGCCAGCGCCTGAACTTCATACGCTGGCCCATATTGAACTCAGTGCAACATCTGAACCCACGTGTGGCAGGAACATACGATGGGGAGGTGGAGTACCTGCGTGAATATATCCGCGAACGTATTCCCTTCCTCGACCAACGGACCAAGAACGATGAAGAGGAGGCAGAGCATTACGACATTGCCTCCGCTCAGGACTTGAAGAACTTCGCCGACATGGTGAATAGCGGCAAGACCTCTATATCGGCTACGCTGAAGGCCGACATAGACTTCACGGCATATCCGAATGTAATGATAGGCACCGTTGGATATTACAAAGGCGAGTTCGATGGGGCCGGGCATTCTATTACGCTGAATCAGAACCGTTCGGAACAGAATGCAGGTCTCTTCAGCCAGCTCTCAGGCTATGTTCACGACCTCATCACGAAAGGCACCGTCACCACCTCTGCCAAGTTTGCTGGAGGTATTGCCGCGAGGACGGAAAATGCTACCATTGAGCGTTGCCAGAGCCGAGTAAACATTGTCAGCTCGGTGAACGGAGACGGCACACACGGCGGCATCGTTGGCGTCTCGTATGCAGGCTCCATCATCCGCGACTGCCTCATCAGCGGTTCCATCACTGGCAGCCAGACGAACTGTTGCGGCGGAGTGTCGGGATGGGCCGACGGCTCAACCTACATCTCCAACTGCCTCATCACAAGTGAATTTTCTGTAGGGACAACTGGCAGCGACCTCCTGTCTCGCAACAGCTCCAATGTCAGGTCCTCGCATAACTTTTTCTCTGGGGGCTGGAGCGCTGCTAATGCCTGTGGCGACGTCACTTCGCTGACGGAGAACCAGGTGATGTACGGCGAGGCATGCTTCCTGCTCGAAAACAAGCAGCCTGGCAGTTCGACTTGGCGGCAGACGCTTGGAACGGACGTGACACCCGTGCCGGATGCCTCCCACGGCATTGTCTATTGCTTCTCCCACGTCCGTTGCGACGGGACACCCTATACCACCATCACTGGCTTCACCAACGACAGCACACGCAACGGACAGGATGAGCACGACTTCCAGTATGGCGTTTGCAAGACCTGCGGATACGTGGATATGGAGACAATGCCGAAAGACGAACGCGGCTACTACCGTATCGGTTCGGCAGAAGCACTCTATGCGTTTGCACAAGTGGTAGATGGAGCACTCCCCATAAAGGGAGATGGCGGCTCTCTCTCTGCTGTGCTGACCGACGACATAGACTTCACCGGCTATCCCTCCGTGATGATTGGGAGTGCGAAGACCTATGACGGAACCTTCGACGGAGCCGGCCATACCATTACCATCGCTCTCCAACGCTCTGCCGACTATGCCGGCCTCTTCTGTCATTTGTCGGGAACGGTACAGGACCTCATCGTGCGCGGCAACATCACGACCAACAGGAAGTTCGCAGGCATGGCAGCCAACCTGCGGGGCGGTACATTGTTGCGCTGTCAGAGCTATATTGACATATACGGCACCATCTCAGGCGACGGCACACACGGCGGATTGGCTGGACTCTTCAGCGAAGGTCTGGGCCTTTCACAACTTCAGGACTGCATCTTTGCGGGCACCATCAATGGCGATAACGTCGATTGCTGTGGCGGCCTTGTAGGGTGGGCAACAGAGATGGGATTCATATCGAACTGCCTCATGGCTGGCAAGATGAATATCAGTTCCAACGGAGGCGACGTCATCTGTCGTAATAACGGCAAAGCCATTCTTCAGGGCACCTACTACCTTCCGCCCTCTCAAGGGGGGTGGGGAGTCCCATCCGAAGCCATCAGTACCGATGCAGACGAAATGTCAAGCGGAGCATTGTGCTATAAGCTCAATGCCGGACGGGATGAGGCCGCTTGGTACCAGACGCTTGATGAGGATGACTACCCTGTGCCGGACAGCCGCCATCTGCCTGTATGGTTCCACGAAGGAACCTATGTCAACGAAGACCCTAATGCCTTTATTGCTGGCGATGTGAACGGTGATGGCGAGGTTGATCTCAGCGATGCCATCATGGTGACATACTATGCGTTGCACGAAGTCCCCTCTAACTTCAACGAGTCAGCCGCCGACATAAACGCCGATGGCACTGTTGACCTCAGCGACGCCATCACCATCATCTACAAGACCCTCGGTGTAGGGGCAGAGTAGAAAGGTTTTACCTCGGCTTGACTTGTACGGAATCTCTATTGATGCTCCTTGTGGAACTGGGTGATGCGCTCGGTGAAGAGGGCTTCCTGTTCGCGGCGGAAGAAGGAGGTGCAGATGCGGACGCCTTGCTGGGTGGAACCCATCGTGTCGAGGGGATACACTGCTATGCCATAGGTCATGAGCTCGCGCGTGAGCTGTAAGTCATTCATGCCGGGATACTGCACGGTGAAGTAGAAGCCATCTGCCAAGGGCGCTCCCATGTCGTTGTCATAGACCAGATAGAAGCCATTGGCAAGCAACACGTCCTTCATGAACTTGGCACGACGGCCATACTCGCGTACATCATCAAGGAAATTGTATTCGCCTCTGACTGCTGCCTCCATCAGGGCTGACATGGCATGCTGAACGGAGTGGGTGGTGCCACTAGAAAGGGTGTACATCAGACGTCCTACAAAGAAATCGCCAAAGGTGGCGACACCGAACTTCTCCTTCAGCGGGGCATAGACGCGATGGAAAACCTGATTGGAGATGCAGGTGACGCCTATGCGCTGACCGGCGTAGGAGAAGGCCTTGGATGCCGAAACCCACAACACGTAGTTGTCTGTGTAGCGTGCCACTGTAGCCTGGAAAGGTGTCTGGAAGGGATGAGAGAGGTCGCGACGGAAGTCCATGGCAAAGTATGCCAGGTCCTCCAATACAAGGAGGTCGTACTTCGTGGCTATGTGTCCGATGCCCTCCAGCTCTTCCTCTGTGAAGCAGACCCACGAGGGGTTGTTGGGGTTGGAATAGACGATGGCACAGATGTTGCCCTTGGAGACTATTCTTTCAAGTTCAGCGATTAAGGCTGAACCGCGGTAGCCATAGATGTCCAAGGCTATGTGCTTCAGGCCAATCACATCGCATTGTGTGGTTTGAACAGGGAAGCCGGGCTGGATGAGCAGCACGGTGTCCTGCTTTGTTCCGGCAAAGGCATGATGGATGGCGGTGAAGGTGGCGAATGTACCCTGCATACTGCCTGTGGTAGGCACGCAGCCTTCGGGAGCGATGTCCACACCGATGAAGGCCTTCACGAAGTCTGATGCTGCCTGCTTGATGCGGGGTATGCCGCCGTTGGGAGGATAGATGGTGGCACAGCCGTTACGGAGTGCCTCTGCCTCTGCCTTCAAAGCTATCTCTGAGGGTTGCAGGCCTGGAACGCCCATCTCCAAATGGATGACCTCTTCGCCCGTTTTCTCTTCAAGGACACGCGAGAGGGCCTGTATGTCGCGAATAGTGGCCTGGGAAAAGTCCCCAAGTCCCATAGAGTCAATGATGCTGTTAACTTCTTCTCTCTTCATTCAATTGTCAATTATCAATTCCTCCCTTTACTCCTGCATCGAAGGCTTTGAGATTGGCCTCTACTATTTGTTCTCCCTTGCGGGCAAAGACCGTGGCGATGGCTTCCCGAAGGTTCTCCACGGAAAGGATGCCGATGGTGGGAGCTGCCATGCCTAAAAGTACCATGTTGGCACCTCTGGGATTGCCGCAGTCTTTGGCTACTGTTTCGATGTCGAGCTTCACGCTGGGCAGGGTATCGAGTTCCTGTTGCAAGGCCTCCTCGTCGGGATAGTTGGGAATGTTCACGAAGGGCTTGGAGCTGGTCACTATCTTGCCGTCCTTGCTCAGGTAGGCCAGATAGCGCATTGCCTCCATCGGTTCCATGGAAATGATGAGGTCTGCGCTACCTTCTGCTATGAGGTCGCTCCATATGGGTTCAGTGGAGAGGCGCAGGTTTGACTGCACGTCACCGCCTCGCTGACTCATGCCGTGTACCTCGGCCTGTTTGAGATAGAGTCCTGCCTTGGTTGCTGCTTCGCCTATGATGGTTGCGATGGAGAGGATGCCTTGTCCGCCCACACCGCACAATATAATGTCTTTCTTCATACTTCTATTGCTTTTTGGCCCTTGCGTGACGAGCGAAGGTCTGGATGCACTCCCTGCGGGGGATGATGACGGAAACGCCCTTGTATTCTATCTCTTCCTTGATGACACGGGTAATCTCTGGCATGTTCTTGGGCAGAGGCACGACAACACGTACATGCTCTGGCTCCACGCCAAGACCCAGACAGATGGCCTCGTACTTGTTGGTACCTGCCGAATCTTGTCCACCCGTCATACCCGTCGTGAGGTTGTCGGAGATGATGATTGTGATGTTGGCGTTGTCGTTGACAGCATCCAACAGTCCAGTCATGCCGCTATGGGTGAAGGTGGAGTCGCCAATGATTGCCACAGCAGGGAAGAGTCCTGCGTCGGCAGCGCCCTTGGCCATCGTGATACTGGCACCCATATCCACACAGGACGAAAGACTCTGGAAGGGAGGTAGTGCCCCAAGTGTGTAGCAACCGATGTCGCCAAAGACACGATGCTCAGAATAGTCTGCCAGCACCTGGTTCAGGGCAGCATAAACATCTCTGTGACCACAACCCTGACAGAGTTGGGGAGGACGTGCTGCCATATTCTTGGCTGGAGCAAAGACAGATCCTGTCTGCTTTCCCAAGGCCTTTGCCACATTGTCGGGCGTGAGTTCTCCCGTGCGAGGTAGGTCGCCAGTAAGACGTCCCTTGACAGGATAACCTGCTCCGAGAAGGCCCTTCACCAGTTCCTCGACAACAGGCTGTCCGTCCTCGATGACGAGAAGCTCGTTGCATGTTGCGGCCAGAGCCTTTATCTTCTCTTCGGGCAGAGGATATTGCGAAATCTTAACGAGATTTGCATCGTCCGCAAGAGCTTCCTTCACGTAGTTGTAAGCAATGCCGCAAGCCAGGATACCAGTCTTGGAGTTTGCCTTCTCAGCCTTGTTGTAGGGGCTTTCGGCCGAAGCTTGCTTCATGGCATCCTGCTTTTCCAAGAGTGCCACATACTTCTTTCTGGCAATGCCTGGAAGAAGTACCCACTGGTCAGTGGCAGGTGAGAGGAGCTTCTCCTCCTTTGGCTCTGTTACCTCAACCGCTGCACGAGAGTGGGCAAGACGTGTCACAACACGCAGCACAATGGGTTCGCCAAGCTTTTCCGAGAGGTCGAATCCGTAAGCCATCATGTCGTAGGCCTCCTGCTGATTGGAGGGTTCAAGACAGGGCACCAGAGCGAACTTGGCATAGAAGCGGGAGTCCTGTTCATTCTGCGATGAATGCATGGAGGGGTCATCGGCAGCCAATACGATAAGGCCGCCCTTCACGCCTGTAATGGCACTGTTCACGAAGGCATCGGCACAGACGTTCATGCCCACATGCTTCATGCACACCAAAGCCCTCTTGCCTGCATACGACATACCGAGGGCAGCCTCCATAGCTGTCTTTTCGTTGGTACACCAGCGGGAATGCACGCCGCGCTCCTTGGCAAGGGGATGGTTCTGTATGTATTCGGTGATTTCGGTGCTTGGTGTTCCAGGGTAGGCATACACGCCGCTCAATCCGGCATTGATGGCACCAAGGGCAACAGCCTCGTCACCTAAAAGAAGTTTCTTCATAATTTGTCGTTTAGTCGTTTAGTCGTTTGGTAGATTAGTAGATTAGTCGTTTAGGGAAACTCAAGACTCCGCGACTACAATCGCGCCTTTGCGCTAAAGCGTCAAAGAACCTATAACCAATAACCAATAACCTATAACCATTAATTATCAATTATCAATTACCTCTGATGAGTTGGAGGAACTCTTCGCGGGTCTTGGCCTGGTTGAAAGCTCCGCAGAAATCGCTGGTCGTAGTGATGCTGCCCTGCTTCTGGACACCACGCATCTGCATGCACATGTGCTGTGCCTCGACAACCACCATCACACCCAAGGGTTCGAGGGCTTTCTGGATGCACTCGCGAATCTGCTTCGTCATGCGTTCCTGTATCTGCAAGCGATGTGAGAAGCTGTCCACCACGCGGGCTATCTTGCTCAGACCGGTCACCTGTCCGTTGGGGATGTAGGCCACATGCACCTTTCCGTAGAAGGGGAGCATGTGATGTTCGCAAAGAGAATAGAAATTGATGTCACGCACGATAACCATCTGACGGTAATCCTCGTTGAACTTAGCAGAGTTGAGTATTGCCACAGGGTCCTGCTCGTAGCCTTGCGTCATGAAGGTCATAGCCCTTGCCACGCGCTTCGGAGTCTTGAAAAGTCCTTCACGCTGTGCGTCTTCACCAAGTAAGTCGAGTATGGCACGTATGTGCTCTGAAATCTGCTGCTGGGCGGGTGTCAGTTCGTGCTTATATTGTTCTTCCATCTTACAATCTGACGTTTATCTTACTTTTCACGATGACGGCCTCTCGGAAGATACCCATCTCGCGAATCTGTCTGAGAACCTCGCTGGCCTCCTCCATCGTGCGGAAATCACCGGCTCTGCAAAGCCAGTGGGGTGAGACGAAGCTGACATAGACAGGCAGTTCTGGGAAAAGGTTTCTGAAGCGCAGGCCTGCAGCCCGCGCCTCAGTCTTTCCTTTACGGGAATTGTCACCGAAGTACACCTGAATCCTATAGCCGCGGATTTTTACCTTTGGGCCGAGTGAAAGGCTGTCTAATCCCAATGAGTCGGGATACAGCGATGTCGTGTCATCCACCTGTCCTCTCTGTCCAAGTGTTGTTGCAGATTTCCTCGTACCATTAACGAGATCCGTGATGGACTTGTCCTGATGCAGGATGATTCTGCCCACTGAGTCCATCACTTTCTGCAACTTGTCGGTAAAAGTCTGCTGAGCGTGTGCATAATTGACAATTGACAATTGACAATTGACAATTATACAAAGTATAAATGCAAATCGCGTCTTACCCATACTCTAATCTAATTATCAATTATCCATTGTCAATTGTCCATTAAAAGGATTACTTCCAAGCGTCGATGATACCCTTGAAGTCGGGAGCCTTGAGGCTTGCACCGCCGATGAGGCCGCCGTCGATATCGGGTTTGCCAAAGAGCTCGGGAGCATTGCTGGCCTTGCAGGAACCGCCATAGAGGATGGTGGTATCGTCGGCTGCCTGTGCACCATAGACGTCGGCAACACACTTGCGGATGTAGGCGTGGATTTCTTCTGCCTGCTCTGCGGTAGCGGTCTTGCCTGTACCAATGGCCCAGATGGGTTCGTAGGCAATCACGATGTTCTTCCACTGCTCTGCAGAGAGGTGGAATACGCTGCCCTCGAGTTCTGCCTTGCAGACAGCTTCCTGCTTGTTTGCCTCACGCTCTGCCAGGCTTTCGCCGATGCAAAAGATGACCTTCAGGCCGTTGGCAAGAGCCAAGTCAACCTTATCCTTCAGGATTTCGGGAGTCTCGTTGTAGTACTCACGACGCTCGCTATGACCGAGGATAACATACTCAGCACCAGTGCTCTTCACCATAGCTGCACTCACTTCGCCAGTATATGCACCGCTTTCCTTGTTGGCGCAGTTCTCTGCACTAACGGCGATAACACTGTCCTTCAGCAGCTCGCTCAGGGTGGCGAGGTGGATGAAGGGAGTGCCGATGACAACTTCACAATTGGGCTTCTCAGCAGCCAGGATGTTCTTCAGTTCAGTAGCGAGAGCTACACCTTCCTGCAGGGTCTTGTTCATTTTCCAGTTGCCTGCTACGATTTTCTTTCTCATTGTTCTTTGATGTTTAACTTATGATTATTAATATGTCTGTCGGAGTTGGTAGGTCTGTGGAGGGCCATTTCCTCATGACTTTGCCGTCGTGGAGGAGCATGAGGCCCGGGTTGGAGCGTATCATGGTCTTGAGCACGACTGCATCTGCATGGCAGAAGGGATATTCGGCTCCAGTCATCTCTGTCCAGTTAGCGATGGCTTCTTCGCCGCTCGATGTGAGGCAATAGAAACGGCAGCCCGTTTCCTTACAGAAGTCGTAAAGCGCGAGCAGCTCGCCCATCACACCGTCGTCAGCCTTTTCCAGATAGGGAGCGATAAGCAGGAGCGTCCAGGCTTGGTCTTCAAGGATTTGCAGAGTGATGTCTTCGCCTGTCTCTACATCCTGAATGAGCAAATCTCCCACTCCCGTTCGCTTAGGCGGTTCTATTTGTGTGGTTTTTGTGTCGATGAGCGTCCAGGTGCTGTCGGGGTAGTCCTCCAATGCAAACTCCTTCTGAACGCCATCCTTCTCCATGATGAATGTCGTGACGAACTGCCCGAATCCCTGCTGGTCGTCGTACCATGCCTGACGGATGTCTGCCCCCACATGGTAGGGACGGAAGTCAATGACTGGCAGCCGCCAAAGGTTGTAGCTGACAAAGAGCGCAGCAAAGACGAGTGCACAGAGTGCCACCACCCACTGGAGCTTCTTCACCACGAAATGCGGCATCAACTTGTAGAAGCGCAGCGCAATGATGGAGAAGACGAGCAGCACCACATTCTTTGCAAAGGTCTGCCAGTTGGTGAGCACAAGTGCATCACCGAAGCAGCCACAGTCCGACACAGGATTCTTGAGGGCCAAGTAGAGTGTCAGCGGTGTCATCACCAACAAGAAGCAAATGGATACTGTCGATGCCAGACGCCTGCGGATGCCGAAGAACAGGTATATGCCCATCAGGAACTCAATGATGCCCAAGATGCAAGCCAGTACCAGCGGCAGACTCTCCGGCATAACACTGCTCAAACCGAAGGCAGCACCATAGTCCTCTATCTTGTACTGCGTGCCTCGCGGGTCAATGAGTTTCACCACGCCAGAGAACAGGTACGTCAGTGCAAGCACCATGCGTACCACCCCCATTGCTGCAAGAGCCAAATTATGCTTGAGTGTCGTTGTCACCGAATGTCAACTTTATCAAGCCGAAGACGGCATAGTTCAACATATCCATATAGTTGGCGTCCACGCCTTCACTGACCAGCGTGTCACCGTCCAGCAGTTCAATCTGTTTTGTGCGGAAGACCTTCATGAGGATGAGGTCAGTATAGCTGCTGATGCGCATTCCCCGCCAAGCTTCATCGTAGTCGTGGTTCTTGCGGAGCATCAACTCCAGAGCTGCATGAGCATGCTTGTCGTAGGCTTCAACAGCCTGTTCCTCAGTCATGTCGTCCGGCTTCTCTGAATAGCCCATCTCCAGTTGAATCAGACCGATAATGGCATAGTTCACAATGCCAATGAACTCAGGTCGTATTCCCTCATCCACAAGAGAAACACCCTTCGTCTCAATGCTGCGGATGCGGTTGGCTTTGATGTATATCTGGTCTGTGAGCGAAGAGGGACGCAGGATGCGCCAAGCTGCACCATAGTCGTGCAGTTTCTTGACAAACAGAGCACGGCATTCGGCCATCACCTTTTCGAACTGTTGTTGGGTATCCATTGAATGATTAAAATTTACGGGCGCAAATTTACTACATTATTTTTAATTAAAGGGCAAGTCGCAAAGAAAATTCTCTCTTTAAGCCTCATTTGGTCATTCTGGAGAGCAAAGAGGGTGTGTCAAAGTTGACCAAGACATCGTCCATCAGACATCTTACATCTCTTTCGTTAAGTTCAACAAGGACGAGAACGACCCCGGGCTGCACCCATTAGAATACGTTCGTGCTGGACAAAAAAGAGGGCGTGCCTATTCTGACACACCCTCTACACGAAACTTTACACTATTTGCGAGGCAACCCTTATTGTGCCGCCATAATGTTCAGAATGGTTACGAAGTCTGCAATATCCACCTTTTGGTCGCCATTGACATCAGCTTCGCTATCATATTCGCCTGCTGCCATGATGTTCAGGACGGTCACTGCATCGGCAATATCCACCTTTTCGTCACCGTTCAGGTCACCCTTCAGGATAGGCTTGGCAGCTGTGATTACGAGGTCATAGTCATCGGGATTTGCATTCTTCAGGATGTTCTCGCCATAAACGATGTAGCCGGTGTTGGCACTGATGTCGCGTGTGCAGTCGGTATTCTCTTGGCCTTCTGCGAGCACGAGCGTGTTGCCGGCTTTTCCAATCATACCACCGCCAACTACCACAGTGCCTTCGTCAACCCATTCGTATGCGTATGTGCCGTGTACGCCGCCTGTCAGGAGAGGAGCGGGAGCAAAACTATCGCCAGCGGGTGAGATGCTAATCTGTTCCATGTCTTCCTCAATATCCTCTGCATTGAAGCTGTCGGGGTCGCCCACTACGAGTAGCACGGGCTGACCAGGTGCTGCCTGCTCAATCTTATTGAATGCATAGTGTGCCTGTGGAACAACGGTGGGGTCGCTCTCAGCTGGGATGGCACCCTGATAGGCATAGATGTCAGCACCTTCTACTGAGAAGCCAGTGGGGTAGCACATGAACTGGATGCTGTTCGACTTGACATTCATGTGGGTGCTTTCCTGAGCGCCCGCACCTTCCGAGAATTCACTTTCGCTGATGGGAACGATGTAGAGAGCACTGCTGGAGCCGACTGCATTGTTGTTCCAGGTAACAAGGCTGTGGCCAGCGTTCTGGGCATGGAGATAGACGGGTTCGTCGTAGTAGCCCTGTCCGTCGAGCTTGCGAGCCTGGATGATAACCTTGCCGTAACCTACAGCTTCCACATTGAAGATGGCAGGCGTAAGGCCGAGTGTCAGGTTCGTGCTGCGGGCAGCGCCATTTAGGTAGAGACCACTCTTGTGCTGGATAACGAAAGCGGTATCACCTTGAGCCACGAAACGGAAGGCAATCTGGTCCCATTCCTCGATGGTTTGGTCGCTGATGAAGCGCACAGCCTGACCGATATTCACATCCTCGAGAGAAGAGAAGCATTCCAGTCCCTCATCTCCCACATTGGCAGGAGCAGCATAGTTGTCATAGAGGTCACCGAGCGTCTCATTGACGGCATTCTCCTTGCTCCATCCACGGGCTTCGTAGTTCTTTGCGCTGTCGTACTGGATGGCATACCACTTGCCTGGCTCAACGGGATTGGCCAATGCAAAGAGGTCGCTTGCACCCTTCGAGATGGCTTCGGTGTAGGCATCCACCTGAGCCTGTGTGTAGGCACCGCCCTTGAGGTATGCCGTAGCTTCTGCTAAGGTAGTAGCCAATGCGCTCACTTCACTGTCAGCACTCCAGAAACCTGGATTGTCGCCGATGGCTATCAGGCTGGTCACGTCCTTGTTCGCAGCGATGGCAGCAGCCAGGGCGCTGGGGTCAACCAGCACAGCCTTGAATGCGTCGATTGCGGCTCTCAGCGCGTTGTACTCTGTCATATCCACCATCTCGTCCATATCGACTTCCTTCGCTGTGGCGAGTGCTGTTTCGATAGCGGTGGCAGCATCACCCATCTGGCTCCACTGGGTGTTGCCGTCAATGGTCAGGGTGTAAAGCTGGAAGGTAGCAAAGTGACCATAGCCACGACCTGTCGTTGTGGCGTCGATGTAGAAGCGAAGGTACTTGTAGCCTTCGGGGAGCTGAACGCCGTTTGAATAGAGCGTCTGGCTGGCAGATGCGTTCTGCGTGAGGTCGAACGAACCAGCTTCCGTCCAACCCTCTTCCGTCTCGCTTTCAAGGGCATTCTCATCGTTGGAGCCAAAGACGCCAAGATTTGTGATGTGGTCGTTTGCAACATTACGGCGACGCATGAAGCACTGGATAGTACCCTCAACGGCCTTTTCGAGGGAAACCTGGAAGAAATGCGTGTGATTGGCTACATTGCCGCCGTGCCAGTCGCTATGCCAGAAGGTGCTTGCATCGTCGTTGAGGACATTGTTGAAGCTACCCTCCTCTGCATCAGTCCAAGGGCTGCTGAATTGCTCCGTAGAGGTAATGATTCCCGTGCTGCGCTCCGTGATGTATTGTTCATCCTTAGCCTGAGCGATGGCTGCCTCAGCTTCGTCAATGGCATCCTGGAACATAGAGACGAGCAGTTCGTGGTCCTTGATGGGAGCATAGGCATCCACCAGCTTCTGCACTTCCTCGTCGCTGACGGGTTCCAGAATCCACTGGCTGGCTCCTGCGCTAGCTGTCCAACCTACGATGTTGCTGGCCTTGCCTGTGCCGCCTCCATGATTGTTGCAATGCAGGAAGGCGTAGTCACCACCAGTGCTCGGCTTCATCGCTACGACAACCTTGCCTTCTTCTGTGCGCTGGATATACTCAAAGAGTATCATGGTCTCGCTGTCTGCAGTCAGAGTGGCCTGAGTGCTTTGGGAACAGGTGGCAATGATGCCGTCGGTAGCGATGTTCATCATCTGCACGAGACCCGTCTCGTCGTCGGTAGTCAACTTCCACAGGTAGCGGCAGTCAGTGTTGTCGATGTTAGCCCACATAGCCTTGCCCTCGAGGGTAGCATACATGGCCTTGGTGGGATTGGTGACAACCTCTTCATAAATAGGCTCGTCGTTCTCATCATATTCGCCCGTTGCTATGCGTTCCGTATTGGTCCATTCCAATGCGCTGATGACGCGATAGTTGCCGCTGGCGATGGTGAGCTTGACAATAGAATCCATGATGGCAGCAAAGCTTGTTTCGATATTCTCAATGACAGCATAAATCTGCTCGATTGTAACATCGGGGACTTCATCCTCAAGGATTTTGAGCGCCAACTGCAGGTTCTCGACGAAGGTGTTGTAGTCCTCGTCGCTACAATTGTACTGGCCAATCTCTGTGCCACGCAGTTCGTTGATGGGATTGCTGCCATAGTCGGGCAGATAGTCCTGATAGGTGCCGAAGCAGGCATTGAGGCGTGCCAGGGCAATGGTGAGGTCGTCCACACCTTCAACGATAGCCTCATAGATGGTCAGACGACGTGAACCAGCCACGCCACCGTCCCATGTGACGGGACCTGCTCCGCTATAGCCCATGTCAATGTAGCGGCCTGAAGCGTTCTTGAAACCAACTTCATCACCTTCCACATCGATAGTGAAATAGAAAGGCTCAGTCCTCATTTTGACACTGCCGCCATTGCTGGTGCCTTCGATGAAGATATAGCTTCCGGTTGTGAGGTTCTTGGCTGCATAGCCCTCGTCTGTAATCTCGAAAGTCCAGACATACTTCAAGGCATCGGGACCAGTAGGCACTTCGCTGGCAACTGTTGCGGCAAAGGTGCCGTTGTTGTCGTAAAGCCAAGTGATGATTCCGTCGTGCTGAGCATTACCTTGAATCACATAGTTTTTCCCTGCCTCTGGGGCAGTTACCACGTCGCCGATTCCTGTCAGGCTCTGCTGGTCAGCCAGCATGGGGGCTGCCATCAGCAAGGAGAGAACTAACACGGCGAAAGATGTAATGTTTCTTTTCATAAGTTGCTAGTGTTTAATTGATAATCCTATTGAATTTACTATTGTACTATTTGCGATTCACTATTTATGTGCGATTTGACTAATTGCTTTGCTAAGGTACGGTTTTCTTCTTACATTATTATATATTAAGCCTTAAAGGGTAGACTATTTAAGATAATTTAACTTTTATTCTGCCAAACAGCCGTCAAGCAGAGCAGTGAGAGCCTCTTTGTCAAGATGCTGACCGATGAAAACCAGTTTCTGCATACGGTCGCCATAATGTTCGTCCCAGTCGCGCCTAAGATTGGCATCGCGTTGCTTCATGGCTTCCAGTTCCGCTTTGGGCATAGTGGCATACCACTGTCCGACATTCTGCAACTTCACTTGCTTGCCTGCCTGCTCAAAAAGATAGCAAACATCCTCTTCGCCACGGAAGTAGCAAATGCCTTTGGCTCGGATAATGCCTTTCGGCCATAGGCGTGCCACAAAGTGGTCAAACTCTCCCAAATCCATCGGCTCACGGCGGTAATAAACAAAGGTGCCGATTCCGTACTCTTCAGCCTCGCCTTCATCTTCATCGTGATGGTGGTGATGATGGTGATGGTGGTCGTGGTCGTGGTGATGCCCATGGGCTTCATGCTCATGATGGGCTTCATGGTCCTCGTCCTCGTCGTGATGGCCTTCTATCTCTCTTATCCAGGTTGCAGACGTCGCAACCTTCTCGTAGTCGAACAAATTGGTGTTGAGCAGCTTGTCGAGCTCCACATCGCCATAGTTGCAATCTATAATCTGTGCCTTGGGCTGTATGCCGCGAATAATCTGTCGGATGCGCTCCAGCTCATGCGGCTCCACATCGGCAGCCTTGTTCAGCAGGATGATGTTGCAGAACTCTATCTGCTGGATGACAAGATTCTCGATGTCCTCCTCGTCAATGTTCTTGTCGGTGAGACTTAAACCGCAGTTGAACTCATCCTTCAGCCGAAGGGCATCGACCACCGTGACAATACAGTCAACGTAAGGCACGCCGTTCTTCGTTACCTCAGGAGCCATGCGGTCCATTGAACAGATGGTCTGCGCAATGGGCTCCGGCTCACATATGCCGCTGGCCTCAATTACGATATAATCGAACTTCTGCAGGGCAATGAGGTCGTACAACTGCTGAACCAGGTCCATCTTGAGTGTGCAGCAGATGCAGCCGTTTTGCAATGCCACAAGGCTGTCGTCGGAATTGCCTACGATACCTCCCTTCTGGATGAGGTCAGCATCGATGTTCACCTCGCCTATGTCGTTGACAATTACGGCAAAGCGTATGCCGCGGCGGTTAGCGAGGATGCGATTCAGAAGTGTTGTCTTGCCGCTGCCCAAATAGCCCGTGAGCAGCAGGACGGGAATATTATATTTAGTCATAATTTATAAAAGATGTATAATCTTTTTGCAAAGATACAGCTTTTTGCATCAATGTGAACACATATAAGTGAATTTTTTCCTTTCTCTATGTTTTTTTGTATAACCTCATCATATCATTCTCATGTTTTTCTCATATCGTTCTCATGTTTTCCCCATCTTCATCTCATATTTTCCTCATGTTTTCCTCATCTTCTTCTCATCTTATTCTCATATAATTTTCTATCATATCTCCAATTCCTCTCCAATTCTTCTCCAATTCCTCTCCAATTTCATGGATTAGAAAAATGATAGAGAGGAACATGTGGGGAACATGAGAAAAACATGAGAGGAACATGAGGGAAATATGAGGGAAATATGAGGGAAATGAGAGGTGTGGGAGAGGGAGATTTAAGATAAATGTTTGTTTTTCGCTTCAAATCATTGCAAAATTGCAAAGAAAGTGTTAACTTTGCACGCAAAAAGCAATATTCCACAAAAAGTAATAAACATGCGAAAGTCACTACTCATGCTCGCTGCCTTTGTTTCAGCAACCTTGCTCCAGGCACAGAAGTCTGATTATTTCGAGCCTTACAAGAAAACGGCACTCCGTCTGCCCAGTGTCCCTCTGCTGGTCAACGACCCCTACTTCTCTTTCTGGTCACCATACGACCATCTCTACGACGGCACGACCAAACACTGGGACAATCAGCAGAAAGCGATGGACGGCTTGCTGCGAGTGGACGGTCAGGTCTATCGCTTCATGGGCACCCAGCGTTCCACAAAGCTTATGGCAATCGCTCCGATGGGAAACAAGGGCGGCTATACGGCCAAGGTACGCGAAAACCTGACTTCTGCAATGACGGACACCTGGATGAATCTGGACTTTGAAGAGAACAATACCTGGCGCACTCAGACAGGGCCCTGGGGCACAAAGGGCGAGTACCCCTACATACAGACAGCTTGGGGTGGCGACAATACCGACCGATATATTCGCCGCCATGTTACCATCACGGCAGAAGACCTGAAGAGTGACCTCTGGATTATCTATTCGCACGATGACAAGTGCGAGATATATGTGAATGGCATACAGATTGTTGCAACCGACGTCTCCTGGAAGCAGAACGTCAAGGTTCACCTGACTGGTGCTGCCCGTGCTTCCCTTGTGGAGGGCGACAACGTCATTGCCTTCCATGTTCACAACACGAACGGCGGCGCACAGGCTGACATCGGTCTCTATAAGAATGCCCTCGGTTTCCATCCTGGTTATCAAGCCATTGCAGGTGCAGGTATGGCAGATGAAGGTCCCTGGGAAGCAAAGGTCAAGACGACATCCGTGAGCGGCACTGCATGGACCTCTGAGAGCTTCGACGACGAATCCTGGCAGACAGGGGTGGGAGCTTTCGGTTCGAAGGGCGAGTATCCCAACGTCAACACCAACTGGACGGCAACAGGCAGCGACTACTACATCCGCCGCTACATCACGCTCACGGCAGAGGACCTGCAACAGAACCTCGCCCTCATCTATTCGCACGATGATGTCTGTCAAGCGTACATCAACGGCCGTCGCGTCGTCAGCACAGGCAACACATGGGTACAGAATGTCATCTACAACCTCACCGATGCAGACAAGGCTGTGCTCCACGAAGGTCAGAACGTCATTGCCTATCATGTGCATAACACGACGGGCGGTGCCCTGGCCGACATCGGTCTCTATGCCAACGCTACAGGCGAGAAGTCGGCTAAGCAGGCGGCTTGCTCTGTTTTGCCCACCAGCACCTACTATACCTTCACCTGCGGCGGCGTTGACCTCGACCTCGTCTTCACCGCGCCCTTCCTGATGGACGACATCGAACTGATGTCCACTCCCATCAACTTCATCTCCTATCAGGTGCGCTCCAACGACGAGCAGGAGCACGATGTCCAGTTCTACTTCGGAACCACACCAGAGATGACCGTTGACAACAACAGCCAGGCAACGGTAACGACTCTCGAAAGTGACGGTCAGCGACAGTACATCAAGAGTGGCAGCAAGGACCAGAAGATACTCGGCAAGGCAGGAGACCTCATCACCATCGACTGGGGCTATCTCTACCTCCCCAACGTAAACGGCATGGTATCTGTAGCCGACCAAGACCTCACGGCCTCCACCTTCGTCACCACAGGCCGACTGCCTGAAAGCACCACTCCATACGAAAGTTCCGAGGAAGGAGATATGCCTCAGCTTTCATTCGCCCACGACTTCGGAACCGTCGCTCAGGCCAGCAGCTACATGATGTTTGGCTACGACGAAATCTACGACATGCGCTATATGGACGTCAACTACAAAGGCTACTGGGCACGCAATGGCAAGACCATTCAGCAGGCCTTTGCCGAGTTCCAGCAAAGCTACGACGACATCATGACACGATGCAAGGTGCAGGACCAGATTATCTACGACGACGGCCTTGCCGCCGGCAATGCCAAGTACGCCGAAGTGCTCTGTGCCTCCTATCGCCAGTGCATTGCCGCGCACAAGATATTCGAGGACAAGAAGGGTAACCTACTCTTCTTCTCAAAGGAGAACAACTCGAACGGCTGTGTCAATACAGTCGATCTCACCTACCCCTCTGCACCGCTCTTCCTGCTCTACAATACCGACCTGATGAAGGGCATGTGCACCTCCATCCTCGACTACTGCGAGAGCGACCGCTGGGGCTTCAACTTCGCAGCACACGACCTTGGTACCTATCCGCACGCCAATAACCAAGTCTATGCCCAACGCTTCCCTGGCGCTAATGGCGAATTCGGCGGAAACATGCCTATCGAGGAGAGCGCCAATATCGTCATCCTGGCTGCCGCCATCTCAAACATAGACGGCAATACCGAATGGGCAGACCGCTACTGGAAGACACTCACCACGTGGACAAACTATCTCGTCGAGAACGGAACAGATCCAGAGAATCAGCTTTGCACCGATGACTTCGCAGGCCATCTGGCACACAATGCCAACCTTGCAGTCAAAGCCATCATGGGCGTTGCAGGCTATGCCCTGCTCTGCTGGCAGCGAGACGATATGGAAGCATTCAACACTTATATGGCAAAGGCAAAGGAAATGGCAACAGCCTGGGTGAAGCTCGCAAGGGACGGCAATCATTACAAACTTGCCTACGACCGCTCTGACACCTGGAGTCAGAAATACAACATGGTATGGGACAAGGCTTGGCAACTCAATCTTTTCTCCGACCAAGTCAAGAACCAGGAGTACACTTACTACCTCAGCAAGCTCAACACCTACGGACTGCCCCTCGACAGCCGCTCCTCCTATACCAAGAGCGACTGGGAGATGTGGACTGCAGCACTGGCTCGCAACAACAATTACTTCCTACGCATCTCCGACCTCGTATGGAAGTATGTCAACGAGACTCCTTCCCGCGTACCACTCTCCGATTGGTACTTCACTGACGGCAACGGCAGTATGGCTGCCTTCCGCGCTCGCAGCGTAGTAGGCGGTCACTGGATGAAAGTCTATGTGGACAAGATGCTTAGTGGCGACATCGGCACAGGCATCGGTGAAATCAAGAATGAAGAATCAAGGATGAAGAACACAGAAATGTCAAATGGCGCTTGGTATGACCTCAGCGGCCGCAAAGTAGTAAATAGTAAATCGTCAAATCGTAAAATATCTAAAGGTATTTACATAAAAGATGGCAAGAAAGTAGTCAAATAAAGCGAGTCCTTGTACTTTAACATTATTTAACACACAAGGGCATCTATTATATTATAAAAATATGTATCTTTGTGCCTGTAGAGTACAATTATCACTAATAAATAAATATAAATCTTTAAATAACTTAAATAATTAACCCGTTTTATTAACCAAATCAAAAAACAATGAAAAGAAACAAACTTTTAACATTGTTCGCTGCAGTTTTGATGCTGTTCGGCGTTCAGAATGCAAAGGCTATCACACTTCAAGTGGTGGATGGCAACAATGGAGGAAGTATTGCTCGTCTTGTTGACGGTGATTACGGCTCCAAGTGGGAGGGTGGCTTTGGTAGCGGATGCTACGTCATCCTGAAGAATGCTGCCAATTTGCCTGTTATACCTGGCAGTTATACTATTGTGACAGGTAACGACAATGCAAGTTGGAATGGACGTGGTTGGAAGGCATGGAAGATTTACGGTGCCAACTTTGCTTATGACGCTGCCGCATCACGCGAAGCAGATGACTGGACATTGCTCGATGAGAAGAGCAACATCACACAGGAAATCGTTCCTGATGTAAACAGCACTCCGTTTGATTTTGATTTTTCTGAAGCCATAACAAAGGGCTACGTTTACTTCAAGATTGAAATCACAGAGTTGCAGGGTGCTACTTACATGCAGATGTGTGAGTTCATCCTCAATGATTGCACACTTGACAATTCTGTAGTAGAAGGTTTGAAGACCTATGACCTGACAGGTGTCGATGCAGATTTGGCAAATGCATATAACACAGCTTTGGAAGCTCTTGAAGCAGCAGGAGAAGATGCCGCTGCAGCCGAAGCTGCACTGGCTACTCTTGCAACCTTGCGCCAAAAGATTGATGGCATCAACAACGGTATGTTTATTGCGCTTGGTTGGTCAGCAGGTGCATGGGGTGATGGTCCTGGCTCTAATCTGGTCGATAAGAAGGAAGGCACCAAGTGGGGTGGTAACTTCAGCGGTAATGTAGGTGACCCCGAGCACGTACAGTATGTAATCTTCCGCGGCAAGCCCATGCAGCCCTTCTTCTATAAGTTGGTAACAGGTAATGACACTGCAAGCAATACAGGTCGTAACTGGAAGACATGGAAGGTCTTTGGTGGTAACTTCGCTTCAGAAGAACAGGCAGCAAAAGATGCTGAAGGCTGGGTAGCTCTTGATGAGAGAGAAGATGTTACTGAGAAATATCTTCCCATGAAGAATTTCTATCCTGCAACATTCGACTTTAACAAGGGTGTAAGTGAAGCTTACTCTTATTATAAAGTTGAGGTTTATGCTTCTGGTGGCAGCCAGCAGCAGATGTCTGAGATGTATCTCTGCACTCAGGAAGAATTTGAGGCTATTCGTCAGCCGTTGGTAGATGAATTTGCTGAATTTGCCGCTGGCTTGGATGCTCTGGTAGTTGAAGCTGAAATGGAATCTGCCAAGACAGAGTTCGCTACACTCTATGAAGAATTGAAGACTACAGCCGACGCAGTTCGCCTGACTGAGGTTTATAATGAACTCGTGGCTTTGAAGGAAGCTCTCGAGGAGTCTGCTGCCTTCGCAGCTGGTGGCTATCGTTGCCTGAGTGGTAACACCGCTTGGGGTGACAACGAGAACTGGACCAAGCTCATCGATGGCAACGTCAGCACCAAGTGGGGTGGCGGCATGCCCGAAGATGGCTCATTCGTTATCTTCAAGGCTTATCAG
>JAILRU010000120.1 GCA_024697945.1 Bacteroidaceae bacterium | reverse complement strand
GGGTGTGTCATAATTAACAACAACGGATTACACTGATTCAACGGATTATCTTAAATGCTGATTATCAGCGTGGCTTAAATCCGTCAAATCCGTGTAATCCGTTGTTTATATTATATTAATTGTATTTTGACACACCCTCCTATAATCAATATGCATTTCAGAGGGCCTTCCCTCACATTGGGAAGGCTTTTTTGTGCCTGAGGATGAAATAATTCGCCAATTTCTTTGTACGTATTGTAATTAATTGTATTTTTGTACTGCAATCCGTAAGGAAAGCATTTCTTATTGAAATAACGAAGCGTTATGCTCGACTTGTGATTGGAAACGTAGGAAACTTCCAATGAGTTGCAAGGACAGTATATCGGTTCGCGTGTATAGCGTGGGCTGGTTACTACATCTGCACTCAGGGTTCTTCCTACGACCTCCAATCAGAAGACGTGGTGTATCAGTGCCACGCTTCTGCATATAATTAGCTGACCCTTTTGGTACTGGAGGGCGATGGAAAACAAACAATGAAACACCCATACTTCCAGCACATACTGATGTGTATTTGCTTACTCGCAGGCATCAATGCCTATGCCTATGATGCCTACATTGATGGCATCTATTACAACTTTTCAGGAGATGAGGCAACTGTGACTTATCAAAAATATCAGAATTATAGTTATATTTCTGATTATTCTGCTTCAGTTATTATTCCTGAATCTGTCAGTTATAATGGCAAGACATACACTGTTACCAGCATTGGCAAATATGCTTTCTCTGGTTGTACTGGCCTGACCTCCATTACCATCCCCAATAGTTTGACCACCATAGAAGATCGAGCTTTCGAATATTGCGGAGGCCTGATCTCGGTAACAATTGGTTCAAACGTTTTGTCAATAGGAACATATGCATTCCCCAATTCAGTTAAGAAAGTAATATGGCTGACAAATACGCCACCACAAGGATACAAAGGATTGAATGGAGTTGTCAATTATGTGGCAAATGAGGAATATACTGGATTATCCAACGTCATGGTTTATCCACAACTTAGCTCAATATTTGAGGTTAGAGGTGTAAAGTATGTACCCATCAGTTTTTCAGAGCGTATATGTGATGCCATTGACTGCAACTATGACAAATCAGCAGAACATATTAACATTAACGATACCGTTTCGTATAAAGGTATCATTATGAATATAAAGAGCATAAAACCTTATGCCTGTTACATGAATCAATATATCAAAGATGTTGTGCTTAATAATGATGGCGATGTGTGCGAGTATGCTTTCTATGGTTGCAATGGATTAACTTTGGTGAATCTCTTCAATAAAGGGAATATTAACGCTTTTGCTTTTGCCCACTCAAATATAGGCGAAAAACTAACAATAAACAATTCTGGTTGTCTAGAAACTTCTTCTTTCAGTAACATTAATGGTTCTTTTACAGCTAATATAAACAACACAGGAAGAATATCTGATTCAGCCTTTTATGAAAGTAGTGGCCTAATAGTTTTGGAGATTGGCAACAATGTGACCGAGATTGGTAATGATGCCTTCAAATCATGTTCTTCCCTACAAACCGCCACTTTGGGGAATGGTATTATAACCTCCATTGGAAGTGAGGCTTTCTATGGTTGTTCGTCATTGCAACGTATCAATATTCCCAATGGAGTCACAAGTCTTGGAGCTTATGCTTTCCAGAATTGCTCACAGATGACCTCTGCAAAGATAGGAACGGGTATTAAATCAATTCTTACAAGTACCTTTTCTGGTTGCTCCAAATTGACAGAAATGCAAATTGGAAAGAATGTAAAAAGCATCAACGAGAATGCTTTCTATGCTTGTCGTTCTTTGTCCAACATCACTATTCCAAAAGCAGTGAAATCCATTGGCGATTATACTTTCCAAAACTGCACAGCATTGAAGAATGTCATGATGGAAGAAGAAGCCAGTGAAATCAATCTTGGTAGCAACGGGAGTAGTCCTCTTTTTGTTGATTGTCCATTGGATAGTATTTTTATCGGGCGTAATATTTCATATCCGACAAGTGAAAATAAAGGATATTCGCCTTTCTACCGTAACACTTCTTTACGCACTGTAGTAATCACAGACAAAGAGACAGAGATTCCTCTCAATGAATTCTATGGTTGTACAAACTTGCAGAGCTTTGCGATTGGCGATGGTGTCACATCATTTGGCGATTGGGCTTTCTCAGGCTGTTCAAGCCTGAAGAGCCTTTCATTCGGTTCTCAGCTCAGTTCCATTGGTAAGGAGGCTTTCTCCGATTGTTCCTCAGTTACCAGAATAGTCAGTAAGGCCGTCACCCCTCCATCTTGCGGCAAACAGGCTCTCAACGATATCAATAAATGGGAGTGTACGCTTTATGTCCCAGAAGGGAGTCTGAGCTCCTATCAAGGAGCGGAGCAATGGAAAGAATTCATTCACATGGAAGTTATAATATCTTCTGTTCCAGCTACAGGTATCTCGTTAAATCAGTATTCCTTGTTATTCAATGCTGCCAATCAATCAGCAACGCTGACAGCAATTGTAACACCTTCCAATGCAACTAATAAGAAAGTAACATGGTCGAGCAGCAATACTGATGTAGCTACTGTCAGCGATGAAGGTGTCGTGACTTCAAAAGCAAACGGAACGACCGTCATCACTGCCAAAACAACCGATGGAACTGATCTCACAGCAACCTGCGATGTTACAGTTGCAATACCTGTTCTTGCCACAGGTATCGCACTCAATCAAACTACTCTGTCATTTAATGATGTAAATCAAACAGCGACGCTGATAGCAACTGTAACACCTTCCAATGCAACTAATAAGAACGTAACATGGTCAAGCAGCAATACTGATGTAGCTACTGTAAGCGATTCAGGTGTCGTGACTTCAAAAGCAAACGGAACGGCCGTCATCACTGCCAAAACAACCGATGGGACAAATCTCACAGCAACCTGCGAAGTTACAGTTGCAATACCTGTTCTTGCAACAGGTATCTCGCTCAATCAGAATACCTTGTCATTCAATGCTGCCAATCAAACAGCGACGCTGATAGCAACTGTAACACCCTCCAATGCAACTAACAAGAAGGTAACATGGTCAAGTAGTAATACTGATGTAGCTATTGTCAGCGATGAAGGTGTCGTGACTTCAAAAGCAAATGGAACGACCGTCATCACTGCCAAAACAACCGATGGGACTGATCTCACAGCAACCTGCGAAGTTATAGTTGCAATACCTGTTCTTGCCACAGGTATCTCACTCAATCAAACTACTCTGTCATTTAATGATGTTAATCAAACAGCGACGCTGATAGCAACTGTAACACCTTCCAATGCAACTAATAATAACGTAACATGGTCGAGCAGCAATACTGATGTTGCTACTGTCAGCGATGCAGGTGTCGTGACTTCAAAAGCAAACGGAACGACCGTCATCACTGCCAAAACAACCGATGGGACAAATCTCACAGCAACATGCGATGTTATTGTTAACAGCAGCCCCAACATCATCTTTGCCGATACCAAAGTAAAAGAGATTTGTGTTGCCAACTGGGATATAAACGGTGACGGCGAGTTAAGTAAAGAGGAGGCAGCTGTTGTTACAAACTTGGGAACAGTCTTCAAGGGTAATAAATCAATCACTTCGTTCGAAGAGTTACAATACTTTACAGGATTGACCGCCATCTGGAACGATGCCTTCTATAATTGCAGTGGCCTCACATCCGTTACCATTCCCAATAGTGTTACTAACATTGGTGAGGATGCCTTCTATGGTTGTAGTGGTTTAGGAAAGGTTATTGTACCTGATATAGCTGCATGGTGTGGCATTTCGTTTGGTAACGATTCTGCAAATCCTCTGTTTTGCGGCCACCATCTCTACAGCAATGAATTTAAAGAGATTACAGACCTCGTCATTCCCAATAAAGTGACCAGCATTAGCAACTATGCTTTCTGTGGGTGTAGTGGTCTGACCTCCATTACCATCCCTATAGTAGGCGTGACCGAGTTTAAGGTTGGCATGAAGGTGAAGATTACAGGTAAGCTGATGAAGTACGTCAAGAATGGCGAAGTGACACCCGAAATCATGAAAGCCGATGTCGTTGTCCTGGAACAGGGCGAAGGCGGCGGCGGCCAAGGCGGTGATGATAGCGGCGGCCAGGGTGGTGGCGGTGACCCTGTCACAGACCTTACAAATGGTGACTTCGAGAACTGGGTCAGCGATTCAGAGCCTGCCGGTTGGAAGTCTGCAAGCAGCGCCAGCAATGCGACTTTAAGCAAGAGCACCGATGCACGCGGTGGCAATTTCTCTTGCATGGTTGCTGCTCCTGGAACCCAGAACAAGCGTCTCGCCACTCAGGAGATGACACTCGAGGCTGGTTCCTACACTTTCTCCTACTATGCGAAGTCCACCACAGGCGATTTATGTCAGACTCGTGGAGGCTATGTTCCTGTGAATGCTGATGGTTCTGTAGGAGCTTATACTTATAAAAAGACCTATACCGACCTCAACAACAGCGGATGGACCCTTGTATCTTATGACTTCGAACTGTCATCTAAGACAACCCTCTGTCTCGTCGTCATGAATCCGAAGGGCAGCAGCTATTCCGTCTCGCAGGACATCCTCGTTGACGATGCCACACTGACTAAAAATAATATTAGGAAAGCTGCTGCTACTGGTTCTTCACCTGATGATGATATCATTCCCATAACCTGTGCTGAGGCCATTGAATTGACAAATATGATGGCAGACGGAGAAACCTCTACCGAGACCTATTCTATCACCGGCTATATCACAGAAGTTATCGGCAATGTCAGCAGAAACCAGCAGTCTTTCTGGATGGCTGATACAAAGGATGGTGGCAAGGTGCTTGAAGCCTATTGGGCAAATCTCCCTGAGAGCGTGACCAACATCGGCTACAAAGCCTTTTCGAGCTGTAAAGGACTTAAGGAGATATATTGCTTTGCAGAAAAAACGCCACAAGTAGATACCGAAACATTTTATGACATACAACCAAAGGAAATTTTATTGGTTGTACCAGATGTCGCTGTTGAACAATATAAGGCTCATCCTATATGGAGTCAATTTTGGATAGAGACACCCACAGGCGTAAGATTAGCCCCAGCCATTTCCCATGGGAATGACATCCGTTACGACATCCAAGGCCGCAAGCTGAACAAACCCCAGAAGGGCATCAACATCATCCGCTACTCAGACGGAACAACAAAGAAAATCTTGGTGAAATAGACCAGACAAACAATTCTAGTATAATCAAAGGGGAACAAACACTTAAGTCTGTTCCCCTTTGATGTTTTTGCCCAAGAGACAACTTTCTGTGGCTTTTGCCTTACTATTTTACTTCACAAGTCTTGTCTGCATGAATTCATCCAAAGTGACAAGGTTGAGCTGCGGGAATGGCGTGCTGCGGAGTCCTGGAGGAATTGCATCCCAAATGGGACGGTAGGGGCTGTGTCGCGAGATAATCTGCAAAAGGCAGTTGGTGTTAATGACTACAGGATTCATCGGCTACTTCGTGTAAGGTGTTCGGAAGTGGCAACCGCGGAGTTCTTGGAGTCGTTTCTCGTCAAACTGACCGCTTTCCCAAAGCTGGTCCATCTCGTCATCCACCTGCTTGGCGTAGAAAGCCGCAAGTTGCTGGCGTCGCAAGTATGCGACTTTTATAGAACTTTTCGCCGATTCTGGTATAAACATATGAAATGTTTAAGCGGAAGGTTACTCTATTAGTACATGTTGACGATGGCTTCGTAGAGCTCTTGCTTGCCGCTGGTCTGCTTGGGTTCGCCAACCTTCTTGCCGTATTTGTAAGCCTCCTCGAGGGTCATCTTACCTTGTTCGAACTTCTTTCCCTCGCCCTTGTCAAAGCTTGCATAGCGCTCCTTCAGCATTTTGGGTAGGGGTGACTTCTTGAGGATGTCGGCTGCACTGAGCAGGGCATGTGCCATTGCATCCATAGCTGCGATGTGGGCAATGAAGATGTCCTCCAGGTCGGTGCTGTTGCGACGGGTCTTGGCATCGAAGTTGGTACCACCGTCCTTGAAGCCTCCGCCACGGATAATCTGCATCATGGCCTGAGTCAACTCAAAGTGGTCGATGGGGAACTGGTCGGTGTCCCAGCCGTTCTGGTAGTCACCGCGGTTGGCATCAATGCTTCCCAGCATGCCTTCATCCACAGCGCAAGCCAGCTCGTGCTCGAAGGTGTGACCTGCCAGTGTAGCGTGGTTCACCTCGATGTTCACCTTGAAGTCCTTGTCCAGCTTGTGTGCCTTCAGGAAGCCGATGACGGTCTCTGTGTCCACGTCATACTGGTGCTTGCTGGGTTCCATGGGCTTGGGCTCGATGAGGAAAGTGCCCTTGAAGCCCTTGCTGCGAGCATAGTCGCGAGCCATAGTCAGCATGGTAGCCATGTGCTCCTTCTCGCGTTTCATGTCGGTGTTCAGCAGGCTCATGTAGCCTTCGCGACCACCCCAGAATACGTAGTTGGTACCGCCCAGCTCAATGGTAGCATCAATGGCGTTCTTGATCTGCACAATAGCACGTGCCACTACGTCGAAGTCAGGATTGGTGGAGGCACCGTTCATGTAGCGCTTGTTGCCGAATACGTTGGCTGTGCCCCACAGGAGCTTGATGCCAGTCTCGGCCTGCTTCTGCTTCAGGTAGGCAACCACTTCCTTCAGGTTCTTCTCGTAGGTCTCTACGTCGGCAGCTTCAGCCACGAGGTCCACATCGTGGAAGCAATAGTAGTCGATGCCCAGCTTCTGCATGATTTCAAAGCCAGCGTCGGCCTTGTCCTTGGCAGCCTTCACGGGGTCTTTGGCTTTGTTCCACGGGAAGGTCTTTGTGCCGCCTCCAAACTGGTCGGCACCTTCAGCACACAATGTGTGCCACCAGCACATGGCAAACTTGAACCACTCACTCATCTTCTTGCCCATGACTACGCGGTCCTTGTCGTAATAACGGTAGGCCAGGGGATTCTTACTCTCTACGCCCTCGAACTTGATGGCGGGAATTTCTGGAAAATACTGTTTCATTGTTTTAATTTATTATAGGGTTTATAGGTTTTTTAGGCTTAATGGGGTTGATGGGTTAACAAGCCTATTAAGCCCATCAAACCTATCAAATTAATTTTCGCCAACGCTGGTAGGCTTCGCGATAGGCGGTCTGGTTCTTGAGGTCTGGCTCGATGACTTCCAGCTTCTTCAGGGCTGCAAAGGCCTCCTTGTGGTCGGCATAGATGCCTGCTCCCATTCCTGCACCACGGGCTGCGCCAACGCTGCCGTCGGTATCACAGAGCTCGATGGTGGCTCCTGTGACACCTGCCAGTGTGTTGCGGAAGATGGGACTGAGGAACATATTGGCCTTGCCGGCACGGATGGTCTTGAGGCTCATGCCCATCTCCTGCATCACTTCCATACCGTAGGCAAAACTGAAGACAATGCCTTCCTGGGCAGCACGAAGCAGGTGTGCCTGCGTATGGGTGTTGAAGTTGATGCCGTGAATGCTGGCACCTACCTCCTTGTTGCAAAGCACGCGCTCGGCACCGTTGCCGAAGGGAAGGATAGAGAGCCCGTCTGCACCAATGGGAGCCTGAGCAGCCAGGTCGTTCATCTCGGCATAGCCAATACCTGTAGGAGCTGCATTGCGACGCATCCAGGAGTTCAGGATACCCGTACCATTGATGCAAAGCAAAACTCCCAACCTGGTATCTGAATTATGAATTGTGAATTGTGAATTATGAATTCCCCCAAGGTGGTTCACGTGGGCAAAGGTGTTGACACGACTCTGTGGGTCGTAAGCCACTTGGCCCAACACACCATATACAACGCCAGAGGTACCAGCTGTGGTAGCAGCCTCGCCTGGCTCGAAGACATCCAGTGAGAGGGCATTGTTGGGTTGGTCGCCAGCACGATAGGTGATGGGTGTTCCCTCAGCAAGTCCCAGTTCAGCAGCAGCTGCGGCATTGACCTCGCCCTGTATGCCAAAGGTGGGAACAATATCGGACAGCATAGATGCAGGGATGCCGTAGAAGTCCAGCAGGAACTGTGCAGGACGGTTGTCCTTGAAGTCCCACATCATACCCTCGGAGAGTCCACTTACTGTTGTGGCAGGCGTTCCAGAGAGCTTGCAGGCAATATAATCGCCTGGCAGCATTACCTTATATATTTTATTAAAGGTCTCTGGTTCGTTCTCCTTGACCCAAGCCAGTTTGGCACCTGTGAAGTTGCCTGGCGAGTTCAGCAGATGGCTCAGGCATTGTTCGCTGCCCAGCGTGTCGAATGCTTTCTGACCGTAGGGAACAGCACGTGAGTCGCACCAGATGATGGCATCGCGCAAGGGCTTCAAGTCCTTATCCACACATACCAAGCCGTGCATCTGATAAGAGATGCCAATGGCTTTTACCTCGTCTTTTGCTGCACCGCTTTGCGAAAGAACGTCTGCAGTTGCGGATTTAAGATACTCCCACCACGCATCGGGGGCTTGCTCTGCCCAACCGGCACGAACAGCCTTGATGGGGGCTTCTGTCTTTGGATAGAAGGCTGATGCCACGCAGGCTCCGCTTTCAACATCCACCAAAGATGCCTTTACGCTGGAGCTACCCACATCGTAACCTAAAAGATAGTTTCTTTTCATATACTATTGTCTATAACTTCTTTAACTCTAACTTCTTTGACTCCTTTTTATTTCCTGCTCTTCCACAGTGCACTCATCTCCTCCAGCGTCTTGCCTTTCGTCTCAGGAACAAGTTTCCATACGAAGAGGGCGGCCAGCAGGCAGAGGATGCCATAGAGGCCGTATGTAAACCAATGACCGAAGTCGTCACCCTCTGTCAAGTGCATGTTGAACATAGGCACGAAGCTGCTGGATACGATAAAGTTGGAAATCCACTGGGCAGCCACAGCAAAGGCTACGGCGCTGCTTCGGATGGTGTTGGGGAATATCTCTGCAATGAGTACCCAGCAGATGGGGCCCCACGAAAACATGAAGCAGGCAGCATATATCAACAAGCTGACGCAGGTGATAACTTCCAATCCTTCATGGCCGAAGGTTGCAGCAACGCCCAAAGCGCCAATAGCCATACCTATAGAACCTGAGATGAGTAGCGGCTTACGACCCAGTTTCTCAACCGTAAAGATGGCTACCAGCGTAAACATGATGTTGATGAAGCCCATGAGAACGGTAATCATCATGGGGTCTTGCATACCCATATCACCGAAGGTACGTGGGGCGTAGTACAACACAGCATTGATGCCCACGGCCTGTTGGAACACGCTGAGCATGATGCCTACGAAGATACACATGGCACCGTAGGTCATCAGCTTCTCGGTCTTTACCACCATCGATTCCTTGATTTCCGGAAGGATGATAGCTGCCTTGCTGCTGCCATTTATCTTGGAGAGGACGTGCATAGCCTCGTTGTCCTTGCCTACAGAAACAAGGTAGCGAGGAGTCTCAGGAACAAAGCAGATGAGCAGGGCAAAGAGTCCCGCAGGAACGGCTTCGCTTCCAAACATATAGCGCCAACCGCTTGTGACTGTCCATTGTGCTGCGGGATTGATGGCGGCAATGCCCTTGCCCATTTCCTCTACCAAAGGCTGAATGTGGTCGCCAAGGATGAAGAAGTTCACGAAATAGACCACCAGCTGTCCAAAGATGATGGCAAACTGGTTCCACGACACAAGCATACCTCTTATCTTATAAGGCGCAACTTCACCGATATACATCGGGCAGATGGCAGAAGCCAAGCCGACTCCGATGCCGCCGATGATGCGATAGACATTGAACACCATGAGCAGTGAGAAACTGGGGTCTCCTTGCTTGAAGAACAGGAACTCGGGGTCCATGCTTCCCAAAGCCGAGATAAAGAAAAGCAAACCGGCTATGATAAGCGAGCGCTTACGGCCCAGGTTAAGTGCCAGATAACCAGAAAGGAAGGAGCCCATAATACAGCCTATCAGGGCACTTGCCGATGTGAAACCGTGCCAAATGTTTGAATACTGGAAATCCTTAGCTTCCATGAAGAAAGCCTGCAGACCCTTTTCTGCACCTGAAATAACTGCTGTGTCATAGCCAAAGAGTAGGCCGCCCAAAACGGCGACGAGAACGATTGAAAACAAGTAGGCTTTACTGCCAGATTGCTCGGTCTGATTCATGCTAATTTTTGGTATTATATAGGAATTTCCGTACAAAGGTACGAATAAGTGAGAGAAAAACAAATATTTTTTCACTTATTTTGAATTTTGAATTTTGAATTTTGAATTATATGTCGTATCTTTGCATTCAATTTAATAATATCAGTACATAAATTGAGTAGCAAATGAAAAGATTTGTACTTTTTCTTGTTATGGCTCTTGCCTGTTCCATGATTCCTGTTCAGGCTCAATTGCCAGCTGTTACATTGAAGACCTTGGAGGGCACTGAGGTTCGCACCGATACGCTTTCCAATGGAGGCAAACCGTTCATCATCGACTTCTTTGCCACTTGGTGCAAACCCTGTAACCGCGAATTGGATGCCATCAGCGAGGTTTACGAGGAGTGGCAGGAAGAGACAGGCGTGAAAATCATTGCCGTAAGTATCGACCAGGCTCAGAACATCAACAAGGTGAAGCCCTTAGTGAGCAACCACGGTTGGGAGTACGAGGTGCTGCTCGACCCGAACGGCGACTTTAAGCGTGCCCTGAGCATTCAGATGATTCCCTACGTGCTGATTGTCGATGGGAAAGGCGAAATTGTCTATAAGCACAACGGCTATACCGACGGTGCCGAGACGGAGCTGATAGAGAAAGTCCGTGAGCTTTTGAAGTGAAAAGTGATAATTGATAATTAAAAGATGAAGTCTTTTCGCATCTTTTTGTCTTTGTTTCTGCTATTAGCAGGCCAACTGTCAATTGCCAATTACCAATTATCAATTGGCACAATAAGTGCCCAAGGTGTCACCCTTTCCGGCAGCGTGCAGAGCGACATGCTCGTCCCTCGTCACGACCCTGCAACGGGTGCCAAGAAGACGGGCGATTTCCTCACCAACACATACGCCGAGCTGATGCTACAGAGCAAATATGTTGATGCAGGTGCACGTCTGGAGTTCCTGGAATATCCATTGCCCGGTTATGAAAAGGACTTCGAGGGATGGGGTGTACCTAATTTCTGGGTGAAAGGAAAGTTGGGTAAGGTGGAACTGACTGGCGGTACGTTCTACGAGCAGTTCGGCTCGGGTTTCATCCTTCGTACCTACGAGGAGCGTTCCCTTGGCATTGACAACTCCCTGCTTGGAGGCCGCGTTGTGGTGAAGCCGGTCAAGGGCGTAACGATAAAAGCTCTCTCCGGCGTGCAGCGATGTTATTGGAAATGGAACAAGTCGCTCGTCAGCGGAGCTGATGCAGAGGTTCACATCGAAGAATGGTTTCCTAGCATGCAACAGTCAGATATAAGGCTGATGACAGGCTTTTCGTGGGTGAACAAATACGAGAAGAAGGAACATATCTATGCCGACCCTACCCATAGGTACAACTTACCAAAGTTCGTGAATGCATGGGATTATAGGATTGGGCTGGACAAAGGTCCCTGGAACTTGTTGGTGGAATATGCCCAGAAGTCGCAAGACCCTTCGTACGACAATAATTACAAGTACGACAAGGGGTATGCTTCCATGATTTCCGGCTCTTATTCTGAGAAAGGCCTGAGTTTGCTGCTGCAGGTGAAGAGGAGCGAGAATATGTCGTTCCGCAGTAAGCGCTCGCAGATAGGCACCTCTTCCTTCATCAACCATCTGCCTGCCTTTACGCAAGACCAGACATACTCTCTGGCAGCGCTCTATCCATACGCCACGCAGTTGGCGGACGGAGAGATGGCTTATCAGGCAGAGGCAGGCTATAACTTCAAGCGTAAAACAACCCTGGGCGGAAAGTACGGCATGAACGTGAAGGTCAACTTCTCGCACGTCAGATGGGAGGGAACTGTCAATTACCAAGATATAGACGTTCAGCTGACAAGGAAGCTCTCGAAGGCCTTCAAGCTCACCCTGATGTACATGAACCAGCGATACAATCAGGCCGTTGTGGAGAAACACGGTGGCATGATAAATTCCAATATTTTCATTGCTGACGGCAAGTACCAGTTCTCGCCCAAGGTGACACTTCGTGGTGAACTGCAGTACCTGACAACCAAGCAAGATCAGGGCGACTGGGCATACGGACTCCTGGAACTTTCGCTGGTGCCGCATTGGATGTTTACCATCAGCGATATGTGGAACTGCAGTGAGACAGGTTTGCACTACTATCAGGGACTTGTGACCTATAATATCAAGCAGCACCGCATACAGGCCGGATATGGTCGGACGCGTGCAGGTTTGAACTGCTCGGGTGGTGTATGTCGTATGGTGCCGGCCTCGACAGGATGGACAGTTTCGTACAATTATAATTTCTGACACAGAACGTATTATGTGGAGACAATTTACATATACAATAATATGCGGCATCTGCCTGCTGCTGGTCGGATGTGACCATATCGCAGAGGACGAGCGCCTGATATACGAGAAGCCAGAACCATCCCAGCGAGTCGTGCTGCTTGAGGACTTCACGGGCCAAAGGTGTGTGAACTGCCCTACGGCGACCGATGTGATTGAGCAGTTGCAAGAAACGTATGGCGAGGCCTTGGTGGCTGTGGGCATTCACGGCGGTCCTCTCGCCTTTGCCGGCAATGCCAGAGTCCTGGGCCTGAAGACAGAGACGGGTGACTTGTACTACAATCATTGGAAGTTGGAGTATCAGCCCGTTGGACTTATAAACAGACGTGAACCTGTCAACTACACTGAGTGGGCTACCATTGTGAAGGAGGAACTCGCAAAGCCTTCACCTCTGCATCTCCTTGGAAGTGCTGACCTCGAAGACGGAACCATCAACATCATCATTGATGCCGAAGGTACTGACGGCACCGTTACAGGCAAGCTTCAGGTATGGCTTTTGGAGGACAGTATCAAAGCCCTTCAGCTGATGCCGGACGGCTCTTCCAATCAGGAGTATGTCCACAACCACGTGTTCCGGACTGCTGTTAACGGCATTTGGGGCGAAGACTTTAGCATCAACGAAGGGGAAATCGGAGAGTGGGTAATGACGCAGGACTTAGACCCAAGCTGGAATCCCGAGCATCTGAGCATCGTTGCCTTCGTTTATAACGACAACGGCGTGCAGCAAGCCACAAAATTCAAAGTAATAGACTTTTAGGGTGAAATAGTAAATGATTAAATGGTAAATGTTATGATGAAGAAATTTTTTACTCTATGTATGTGCCTTCTTGCTGGTCTTGCCGTGCAGGCACAGGGCTTTGTGTTCCAGTATCAGGGCGAAAACTTGGCGGATGATGCAACTGTCGTCATCGCTGCTGAGGAGGACTTGTTCGGAGACCTGACGTGCGAGACCAACAGTACAATGAACCCTTCTGAAGAGGGACTTGTGCTGAAATTGCTCAGGGGCACATCAGCCACTGTGAACGCTACCATCCAAATAACTCAGAACACCCTGGACGCAGATGTCCTGCAATGGTGTATGGGTGGCAATTGCCAGACATTCCAAACATCGCTCACCAAGCAGTTTACGATGGGAGGCAGTGAGAAGGTGCAGTTCGATGCTATCGGCATCCACAGCAAAGGTTATCTCTTGGCAACGCTGAAGGTCACCATCGGCTTGGAGTCGCACCAAGTGGACATCGTATTCGATAACGACGAATACACTGGCATCAAGGAAATTAAAAATGAAGAATTAAGAATTAAAAACGAAGAGACTGTCTATGATATTCAGGGCAGACGAGTGCAAGGCAGGCCATCATCTGGCGTGTACATCGTGAAGGAAGGCGGTCACATTCGAAAAGTTGCAGCCAAATAACTTTTTAATATTTAACAAACAAACGTAACATTATGAAAAAACATTTACTCATGATGACAGCCGCACTTCTGCTGGCTGTAAGTACACAAGCACGAATCATTAAACCCGTAGAAGGCCAAGTGTGGTGGGGTTACTTCAATGAAAGTGACCTCGAGATAAACGAAGCCAACATCGGTACGGGTAAGGCTATGACGTTGATGGCAGCCATCTACATCCCAGCTGGTCATGAACAACTGAGTGGAGCCACCATTGATGCTGTTCGCGTTTATTTCGAATCTGGTGTCGAGTCGTCTCTCAGCAACTTGAAAATTTGGATTTCCAAGAAGCTCCCGAACAAATTCTCTGATGCAGACTACTACCAGTCAACTATGGGAACGTTGAACGCTGGTGCCAACGATTTCAAGTTGAGCACACCCTATGAGATAAGTGGTGAAGAAGGAATCTATGTTGGTTACAGTGTGAAGAGCACCCAAGGCTATTTCATCATGGGTGGCGGTAAAGATACTCCCAATGCTTTCTGGATTGGCAATCCCGAGGCAAACATGGCATGGGAAGACCTCAACGGATATGGGTTTGGCAAGTTGGCCTTCCAGATTCTTGTCGAAAACGGCAACTTCTCCACCAATTGTGCCACCGCTGAGGACTTCGGCCAGAATATGGTACTCCAGGGGCAGGAAGCCTCTATCCCCATCACTATCACAAATATGGGCGAGAATGCTGTTAAGTCCATTTCCTACACCATCAGCACAGAGGGCGGCAGCACTACAGAGGAGAAGGAACTTTCCATGGGTTCCCTGGCTATGAACGCCTCAAAGACCGTTAATATCCCCTTCGCTTCCGACGAGGAAACCAAAAAGTACCAGAAGACCTTCACCATAACCAAGGTCAACCGCGAAGACAACACAGCCAAGAAGAATAGCGCAACAGGCTTCCTGATTACCTTAAATGAGAGTCAGCCCGTGACCCCTGTCATCGAGGAGTTCACCGGCACATGGTGCGGATGGTGTCCAAGAGGCACGGTCGGAATGGAGAAAGTGCACGAACAGTACGGCGACCAGGTAGTGCAGATAGCAGCACACAATGGCGACCCAATGGCAATCGAAGAGTACCAGTCCGTTATCAATGCTTTCGCAGGCGGTTTCCCCAGCTCTTATACAGACCGTCAGTTCGAAGCCGACCCGTCGTTCTCCAGCTTGAAGAGCGTCCTGACAAAAGCTTTCAACAGAATAGCACCCGTTTCTATTGCTCTGAATGCAGAATGGGATAGCAATGCAAAGACAAAAGTCGTCTTCAACACAACCACCAACTTTGCTTATAATGATGATAATGCCAAATACGCCATTGCCTTTGTCCTGGTGGAAGACGGACTCAAGGGAACGGGCAGCAACTGGGCACAGTCAAACTACTACAGCGGCATGAGCACCCAGAGCGCCGGTAGTGATATGGCTTGGTGGTGCAAGCAAGGCTCCAGCGTGACGGGCATTGAGTTCAATCATGTTCCTGTTGCAGCATGGAGTGCGCTAAGCGGCGTTACTGGCTCAATACCCAAGGAAGTCTTTGCGGGTGCACCGTTAGAGTACAGCTATACCGGCAGCATCGCCAACAATTCTTTGGTTCAGGACAAGACGAAGCTGAAGGCAGTCGCATTGCTCATTGACCGTACCAACGGCACGATTGTCAATGCTGCACAGTCAATCGTTAAGGAGAAAGGCACAGCCATTAATGAGGTTGAAGGCCAGTCTTCAATGGCAGGTGACCAGTCAGTTTACGACCTCAGCGGCCGCAAGCTCTCAACATCCCAAAAGGGTATCAACATCATCCGTATGAACAACGGAACCGTGAAAAAGATTCTCGTTAAGTAAGAAAAAAACCAAACTATTCAAGGAACAAAGCAGCAGCCGCTCATTGCGAGTGGCTGCTGCTTGCCAAGTTTAGTCTTTGCAGGGCATTTGCGAAATAATTATCCACAAACACCAAACGAAGATGAATAAAATCACAGAGGGCTACATGCCCTTTATGGGATACCAGACCTACTACCGGATAGTAGGCGAAGTGTCGGAGAAAGCGCCTCTGTTGTTGCTCCACGGAGGTCCAGGAAGTACGCACAACTATTTCGAGGTGCTTGATTGCATCGCAGATACTGGTCGGCTGGTTATCTCCTACGATCAGATTGGATGCGGCAAATCCTATCTCGACGGCCATCCCGAACTATGGACGCAGAAGACCTGGATAGATGAGCTAATCGCTATTCGCGAACATCTTCATTTGGACACGGTACACATACTCGGTCAGTCGTGGGGAGCCATGCATGCCATTGCATATGTCATAGACTACCAACCCCAGGGAGTCAAGTCGCTCATTCTTTCTTCCGGTCATGCCTCCAGTAGCCTATGGGCGAGCGAACAGCATCGTCTCATCAAGTATTTGTCTGTGGAAGACCAGGAAGCAATCAGTCAAGCCGAAGCCACCGGCCAGTGGGACGACCCAGCCTACTTGCGAGCCAACGACCATTACTTCGAGCAGTTTGTCATCAGTGTCGATGAACACTCGCCAGAATGTATCAGACGTCCTAAACGATTCGGCACGGAAGCCTACCTCTATGGCTGGGGACCTAATGAGTATCAGCCTCTCGGCAGTCTGAAAGACTTTGAGTACACTGACAGGCTATGCCAAATTTCTCTGCCAACACTTATATGTAGTGGTACCCGCGACATCTGCACCCCCGTTGTTGCAGCCTCGCTTTACGAAAATATACCTAACAGCCAATGGCATCTGTTTCGGAACTCACGCCACACCTGCTTCATCGATGCCCACGAGGAGTATTGTCAGGTGCTTGCCCACTGGCTGCAAGAGAATGACTGAACCCAATAGTGTAACCGCTCACTAACATCATAAGTCCGCATTCACCAATCTATGACGAGTGCGGACTTAGTTTGAAATCAAAACTTGGGTTTCAGTATTGCTTTCATTTGGTTGGTGGCACGCTCTACCATGTCCTTCGTGTGGCCTTTGGCATCGGTTACCCACAACTGATAAGGCAGTCGGGGAGCATGGCCCACAGGTGTTTCCACGCAGACGGGTTCTATGTTCACTATCTGCGCCACTATGTGGCTAAATGACAAATGGTAAATGATAACGTTAGGAATAGACGTTTCATGTTATTGTTTGTTTTCCCGTTGTTTTTAGCGGAAAGCCGACTTTTATTGGTTTTGATGGTGCAATGTTATTCTTTTTTTTGTAACTTTGCACCCAGAAAGACAAATTATATACAGAACTTTCGGAAGTAGTTAAGAAGTTAAGGAGTTAAGCCATTACTTTAAAAATGAAAAGAGTCATCACCGTCCTGCTGCTGTTGAGCCTTGCGGCTATCGGCATGTTTGCTCAGAAAACGGTATATATCCCCAACGAGTGGAAGAACCCGTGGCCCAGCGATTCGCTGCTCTATAAGGAGAGCGACCCCGACAACAAATATACTTGGTCGAAGAGCAGGAGCGTTGAGAGCGACAATATCATCGTGTTCTGGGACAAGGGGTATGGCACGAAAAAGCCGTCGGAGTCGCCCTCGGCCTATAAGGTGGACGAGCAGGACCTGCTGCAGAAGTGCGAGGCCTTCTATGACTTGGAAATCAATAAGCTGGGCTTTGCCGACCCTATGACCTCGAACTTGTCTAAGTATAAGATTATGGTGCTGCTCAACCACACCACCGACTGGGTGTGCTATGGTGGCGGCTACGACTACCAGATTAGTGCCCTGTGGATAGGGCCGTCGGCCTGTAAGCCTGTAGGGCACTCGGTGGCTCATGAGGTAGGACACTCCTTCCAGTATATGTGCTTCTCCGAACATGGCGGACACAAGGACTCCCAGACAGATAACACGGGTTTTCATCTGCCTTGTGGCAACGGACAGACCATCTGGGAACAGACGGCCCAGTGGCAGGCTGCCCAGTCGTATCCCAGCGAGATGTTCAACCAGAGCATTTCGGTATTCCGCAAGAGTCACAATCTGGCCTTCTCGCACGAATGGCACCGCTATCAGAGTTACTGGCTGCACTATTATCTGAGTGAGTACTACGACGACATCACCACGGTGGCACAGGTATGGAACCAACCCATGACGGGACAGACCAGTGGAAACGGCACGGACTTCAACCAGGCGCTGATGAGGTTGAAAAATCTAAATGCCAAGATCCTTTTCCGTCTCTACTACGACTATGCAGCCCGCTGTGCCACCTGGGACTTCGATGCCTGTCGAAGCTATGGCAAGTCGTTTGTGGGCGACCTCGACTATCGATGTGTGGCTTTAGGCGACACCGTTTGGCAGGTGGCGCTGGCCTCCGCGCCCCAGGCATCGGGCTTTAACATCATCCCTCTCGCTGTTCCTGAAGAAGGAACGATGGTAACCACACGTTTTACGGCGCTGCCTGCCGCATCGGGGCTGGCTGAAGGCGATCCTGCCGAAATGATGAACGGTGATGCCCAGTGGGTTAAGACCACACGCACCACCTATATCCGCCCCTCCAATTATGCCAAGCGCGGCTTCCGTCTGGGCTATGTGGCGCTGCTCGACGATGGCACACGCCAGTACATCCAGCAGGACTCGCTCTATTGCAAGGGTACTGCCGAGACGACCTGCGAGGTCAGTATGACTGTTCCTGCCGATACCAAGCAGCTGTGGCTCGTCGTACTGCCTGCACCCACCACCTATGTGGCGCATAAGTGGGACGACAATGCCAACAACGACGACCAATGGCCCTACCGTTTCTCGCTTCAGGGTACCACACTCGGTAGCAGGGCCCAAGTCTATGTGACACCCGAGATTGATGGTCGCGAGGTGGCCGACATCACGTTGACCTATGACGTATGGCTGCCCAAGCGCAGCAGCTACGACCCTGTTGCGGTGAATGTCTCTGGCCAGGCTCAGGCCAAGCTGTGTACCGCTTTTCAGATGCAGTCAACCGATATCAGCGACAAGATGCAGACTTGGTCATCGTCAGGTCCGTCGGTGGGCAAGGTGATGTTCTATCCCATGAACCCCAAGACACAGGATCGCGTCAATCGTGGCAGCACAGCCAACGGCTATGGCCATTGGTTCAATGCCTCGGGTAGCGTTACAGAGTATGCCAACGGTTACCTCTACAGCGAGTTCGCCCCTGCCAGCCTGACGTTCTCCATCGGCCAATATCCTGACAAGCTCTCCATTGGCAAGGACTACACCATTGGTCAGATTCTGCGCTATAAACAGGCTGACGGCAAGGAGGCTTTGGCGCGCTTCATCTTCTGCGTTCACATCACGAATACCGACTCCGGCTTCTCGCTCGTCTCCATCGATTATGATGCGCCCACTGCCATTAACGAGGAAATAGTAAATAGTAGTTGGTCAAATGATAATTGCTATGACCTCTCTGGCCGCCGCATTTCACCTTCTCACCTTTTTACCTTTTCAACTTTGCGTAAGGGCATCTATATCATGAACGGCAGGAAATTCGTTAAGAAATAGGACATACTTTACAAATAATAAACCATAAACTAACAATGAAAAAGCTGTTTTTAGTAGCATTTACGGCCTTGATGGGGCTGCATTTAGGGGCTCAAAACGTTAGGGTCAACAAGGCGCTTCTTAAGCAAGGCGACGACATGAACTGAGCCAAACCCGAAATGGACGATACCTCGTGGGACGAGGTTGACATCACGAAGCTCTGGGACAAGAAGGGCTTTCCCCAAAACACCCATGCTTATGGCTGGTATCGCATTCACGTGGTTATCCCCAAAAGCGTGTTCCAGGGCGCTGACCAGCAAAATGCCATCATCCTCAACATGCCCAAAGCTGACGATGTGGACGAGTGCTTCCTGAATGGCAAACTGATGCTCTCGTTCACCATGCGCTATGGGGCCGACGGACTGCACAAGCTCTATTACTCCTATGTCAACGACGACTACGACACACTGCTTACCCCACCCCACCAGTTGTTCGAGTACCCGAAGGCCTGTTCCTGCATCGACAGCGACATCACCCGTGTCGGCGACAAATACCACCTCTACTATGTGGCCCACGACACCGACGACTCTGGCGTGAAGCATGCCGTCAGCGACCATGCCACCGGTCCCTACACCTACGAGCCTGGGTGGTGCGACCCCGAACAGACGGCCTGCGAGGCACCTACCCTATGGCAGATGATAGGTCGCGACGAGTGGATTCTGATGTACGACGTCTTCTCCGCCCGTCCCAACAACATGGGGTTCAGTGCCACGACCGACTTCGTTCACTATACCGACCTGGGCCACTTCAATCAGGGAGAGATGAAGACCACCAACTTCACTTCGCCCAAACACGGAGCCGTCATCCAAATCACCAAGAAGGAACTCCGCAGGCTCCAAAGACAATGGAAGTTTGAACTATGAAACACCAATGAATGATAAATCCCAAAGCGAAACAACTTCGCCTTGGGATTTATGATAATTTGGGAATATCTATAGGTTACTAGGGACTTATCTGATGAACAGCAACTCCCTGTACTTGGGAAGAGGCCAGAGGCTGTCATCTACGATGAGCTCCAGCTTGTCTATCTGGTAGCGGATGACATCGAACATCGGGGCAATGGTGTCGTGATAGGCGATGGCTTTCTGGTGCTCATCTTCAATCTTGTTGGCAATCTTACGGGCCTCGACAAGTTCCTCTACCTTGGTCTCGATAGTGGCTGTACGCTCTGCAATCTCCTCGATGAGCTTGAGGTTGCGGGCATTCAACTTGTCGGCCTTGTCCTTTGAGAAGACGCCCGTCATCCTCTCCACATTGCGCAGTAGCTGGCTCTGGTAGCTTGTGGCAACGGGGATGATGTGGTTCATCGAAAGGTCGCCGAGTACGCGGGCCTCAATCTGTATCTTCTTCGTGTAGGTCTCCCACTTCACCTCGTTGCGGGCCTCGAGCTCTTTCTTCGTCATCACGCCCAGGCTCTCGAACATAGCGATGCTGTCGGCATCAAGGTAACGCTCGAAGATGACGGGACATGAGGTCTCCGTGTCAAGGCCACGCTTGGCAGCTTCAGCCTTCCATTCGTCGCTGTAGCCGTTGCCGTCGAAGCGGATGGGCTTGCAGGTCTTGATATCCTCGCGAAGCACGTCGATGATGGCATGGAAAGTAGCATTGTGGCCAGTGCCTTCAAAGTTCTTACTGATGACAGCCACACGCTCGTCCACTCGCTTCTTGAAGCTGACAAGTGCCTCTGCCACAGCGGCATTCAGTGTAATCATCGCGCTGGCACAGTTGGCCTCGGAGCCCACGGCGCGGAACTCAAAGCGGTTGCCTGTGAAGGCGAAGGGACTGGTGCGGTTGCGGTCGGTGTTGTCGATGAACAGCTCGGGAATCTCGGGGATATCCATCTTCAATCCCTGCTTGCCAGCCATAGCCAGAATGTCCTCCTTGTCGGCCTTCTCAATATGGTCGAGCAACTCGCTCACCTGCTTGCCAAGGAACGATGAAACGATGGCTGGAGGAGCCTCGTTGGCACCCAGACGATGGGCATTCGTAGCACTCATGATGCTCGCCTTTAGCAGACCATTATGCTTATAAACGCCCATCAGCGTCTCAACGATAAACGTGGCGAAGCGCAGGTTCTGTTCGGCTGTCTTGCCAGGGGCATGGAGCAGTACGCCTGTATCGGTACTTAACGACCAGTTGTTGTGCTTACCACTGCCGTTGATGCCTGCGAAGGGTTTTTCGTGCAGGAGAGCACGGAAGCCATGCTTACGGGCCACACGCTTCATCAGGGACATCAGCAGCATGTTGTGGTCAACGGCGAGGTTCGTGTCTTCAAAGATAGGAGCCACCTCAAACTGGTTGGGAGCCACCTCGTTATGTCTTGTCTTACAGGGGATTCCGAGCATCAGAGCCTGAATTTCAAGGTCACGCATGAAGGCAGCCACACGTTCGGGAATCGAGCCGAAGTAGTGGTCGTCCATCTGCTGGTTCTTGGCAGAGTCGTGACCCATCAAGGTACGGCCTGTCAGCAAGAGGTCGGGACGAGCGGCATAGAGTCCCTCATCAACAAGGAAGTACTCCTGCTCCCAACCGAGGTTGCTTGTCACCTTCTTCACGGCTGGGTCGAAGTAGTGGCAGACCTCTGTAGCAGCTACGTTCACAGCCTTCAAGGCGCGCAGCAAGGGAGCCTTGTAGTCGAGCGACTCGCCACTATAACTAATAAATACTGTAGGGATGATGAGTGTATCGTCAATGATGAAGACGGGGCTTGTGGGGTCCCAAGCCGAGTAGCCGCGAGCCTCGAAGGTGCTGCGGATGCCGCCACTGGGGAACGAACTGGCATCAGGCTCCTGCTGAACGAGCAGCTTGCCGCTGAACTCCTCAATCATGCCGCCCTTGCCATCGTGCTCGATGAACGAGTCATGCTTCTCAGCCGTGCCTTCCGTCAAGGGCTGGAACCAGTGCGTATAGTGGGTCACCTCGTTCTCCTTTGCCCATTGCATCATGCCAATAGCCACAGCATCGGCCACTTTGCGGTCGAGCCGTGCACCATTGTCGATGACATCAACCATCTTCTCATAGACGTCCTTGGGCAGGTACTTGTACATCTTCTCGCGGTTAAAGACATGCTTGCCAAAATACTCGCAAGGTCTCTCCGTTGGTGCTTTTACGTCAAGAGGCTTCTTCTTGAACGCCTCGCCGACAACCTGAAATCTCAAATCGTTTGCCATAAATTGTGTTTGTTAAGGAATAAGAATGATATCACTTTGCGTCCTATTATCTTCTTTAAGTGTCATCATGTTCGAATGACACCGCAAAGGTATTACATTTTGCCATCATACACAAAGAAAATAGCGCAAAAAGTTATGTTTCGACCATTTTTTCTTGATTTATGTCATTTATTCCGATGAAATTCTTACAAAATGAAGCAGAAAAGCCCCCGAACGTCAGTCTCCGTGTCTTTCTCTGTTGATGTCACCCACCACATAGCTCTTCTCCACAGCTTTCCGATAGCGCCTACATGTCTTGATACGTTTGTGCCATAATTGTTCACATTCTTATGTCAGATTTATATAGGTATTTTGTCATATAAAATTCATAGATTTCTCATATACATCTCTAACACATCTCTAACCTTAAGCCTTAGAGAGATGTTAGGGATATGTTAGAGATATGTTAGAGATATGTTAGAGATGTGCATAAAAGAATCCTATGAGTTGTTGGTTCATTATTGGTTGATTATTGGTGAATTTTAGTAAAAAAAATTCACTGATGCCTCAACAGGTATGTATCCATGTTTGGTTATGCCACTTTCGCCCGCATGGGGAATGAATATAAGGTCTGATATTACTTGCTCTGGAGAAAGGCATTAACCTTAGCGGCTGTCTGGAGGCCGGAGGCAATGGCTCTCACTACAAGGCTGGCACCATTGGCAGCATCACCGCAGACAAAGACATTTTCAGGATACTCAGGATGCTCGGGTTTCAGGAATCCCATGGCGAGGAGGACCAGTTCGGCTTTGATGATTTCGGGTTCACCAGCTTCAACCATAATTGGCCTACCGCCTTCCTGGTTCGACTTCCAATCTATGGGCTGCACCTTGACACCTGTGACTTTGCCATTTTCACCAAGGAACTCAAGGGTGTTGATGTTCCAGCGGCGGGTGCAGCCTTCCTCGTGGGAGGAGGTGGTCTTGAGGATGACGGGCCAGTTGGGCCATGGGGTCGCGGGGTTGTGCCCCACGGGAGGCTTGGGCATGATTTCAATCTGCGTCACGCTCTTGCAGCCCTGACGATGGGCGGTGCCTATGCAGTCAGAACCCGTATCACCACCTCCGATAACGAGGACATCTTTTCCCTTGGCGGTAATACGCCCTTCCTTGCTGAATTCCATGCCAGCAAGGACACGGTTCTGCTGGGAGAGCAGTTCAAGAGCAAGATGTACACCTTTCAGCTCACGGCCGGGAATGTTGAGGTCGCGTGCGGTTGGTGTGCCAGTGGCGATTACAAGTGCCGAGTACTCAGAATAATCTGAATAATCTGAGTATTCAGAATTATACTTGAAGATGATGCCTTCCTGCTCCATTACGCTGATGCGGCGGTCGATGATTTTCTTGTTGAGCTTGAAGTTGGGAATACCATATCTCAACAATCCCCCCGCTGCCTCGTTCTTCTCGAAGACAGTCACCTCGTAACCCATGAGGTTGAGGGCATTTGCAGCTGCGAGACCTGCAGGACCGCTACCGACGACAGCTACACGAAGTCCGTTGCGCTTAGGATGCTCAATAGTCACATAACCCTCAAGGAAGGCACGCTCAGCAATGGCAGCTTCGTTCTCGCGGTTGGTCACGGCCTCGCCCGTTGTGAGGTAGAGCACGCACGCTTTCTCGCAGAGCGCCGGGCAGATGCGCCCTGTGAACTCAGGGAAGGGATTGGTCTTCTTCAACAACTTGTATGCTGTTTCCCACTCACCACGATAAAGGGCATCGTTCCACTCAGGGTCTTTGTTGCCCAGGGGACAGGCCCAATGACAGAAAGGCACGCCGCAGTCCATGCAACGGCTGGCCTGCTCCTGCCGGTCGCGAGTATTGAGTGTCTGTTCCACCTCGCCGAAATCTTGTATGCGGTCGTGAATAGGTCTGTATCCAGCCTCTTTGCGAGGCACAGTCAGAAATGCTTTAGGATTTCCCATCTCTATGATTTACTATTTTCAAATTTACTATTTATTTCTCAACTTTATGATTTGATGATTTACTCTCAGCGGTTTAAATAACTAAGTCCTTGAAATAGTAATTAAATCGTAAATAGTAAATCGTCAAATCGTAAATATCAGTAGTCGCGCTGTACTTCGGCTATCTTTTGGCTGAGCTTTGCCATCTGCTCTTCCTGCAAGACGCGCTTGTACTCGATGGGCACGACTTGTATGAAGTTCTCGACATAGCGCTGCCAATCGTCAAGCATCCGACCTGCGAGGGCTGAACCCGTATGAAGGTAATGCTGACGGATGAGTTCGAGCAGTTCCTTACGACTAACGGAGTCCTCCACGAGGTTTATCTCCACCATATCCATATTGCAGAAGTAGTCGAAGGTATGGTCAGGGTCATAGACGTAAGCCACACCGCCACTCATGCCGGCTGCGAAGTTACGGCCTGTCTTGCCAAGAACAACAACCCGACCGCCTGTCATGTACTCGCAGCAATGGTCGCCAGCACCCTCAATGACGGCAATGGCTCCAGAGTTGCGTACACCAAAGCGCTCTCCTACCCGGCCATTGACATAAAGCTCGCCGCTGGTTGCTCCATAGAGGCCTGTATTGCCCGCGATGATATTATCCTCAGCATGGAAGTCCTCGCCAGAACGGGCTGGCGGCAAGATGCTGATGCGTCCGCCAGAGAGACCCTTGCCGAAGTAGTCGTTGGTCTCACCTTCGAGTCGAAGGCTCAAACCTTTCACGGCAAATGCGCCAAAGGACTGACCTGCCGAACCCTTGAACTTGATGTTGATGGTACCATCGGGCAGACCTGCCTCGCCGTACTTTTTGGCAATCATGCCAGAGAGCATTGTGCCAACTGCACGGTCGGTATTCTTGATGGCATATTCCAGGTTATAAGGTTGTATGGTTGTGAGGTTATGAGGTAAAGATGCATTTCCCCCCTCAAGACCTGAAAGCGAAGCGACCTTAAGACCTGAAACCTCGCGAATTATCTCCTCGTCCTTCACGCCGCTGACTTTTGTGAACTCGCTTCTGTCCCAATAGAGAGGTTTGTCTGTCTCTGGCTTATGCAGCAAACGGCTGAAGTCGATGGTGCGCCACTTAGACCCACCCCCAGCCCCTCCCGTAATGGAGGGGTGTAATTGATCTTGGCTCTCGCCCTCACGGGAGAGCGGGGAGAGGGTCTTTATCTCTATCAGTTCTGTGTGGCCGATGATGTCTTTCAGCTTGTGCATACCCATCTCGCTGAGGTACTCGCGAACCTGCTCTGCAAGGAAGGTGAAGAAGTTCACCACATACTCGGCACGTCCCATGAAACGTGCACGAAGACGCTCGTCTTGCGTCGCTACACCAACGGGACAGGTGTTTGTATTGCACTTGCGCATCATCACACAACCGAGGACGATAAGTGGCAACGTACCAAACGAGAACTCATCGGCACCAAGCATGGCCATGATGATGACGTCCTTTGCGGTCTTCAATTGACCATCGGTCTGCAGACGAACCTGATTTCTCAGCCCATTGACAACAAGCGTCTGCTGTGTCTCGGCAAGACCAATTTCAGGACTGATACCTGCAAAGCGCATACTGCTTGCAGGACTTGCACCCGTACCGCCCTCAGCACCAGAGATGACGATGAGGTCGGCCTTTGCCTTTGCCACACCTGCGGCAACAGTTCCCACACCACTCTCAGCAACAAGCTTTACGCTGACTGCAGCCGTTGGATTGATATTCTTCAGGTCGAAGATAAGTTGTGCAAGGTCTTCGATGCTATAGATGTCATGATGAGGTGGAGGTGAGATGAGGCTGATGCCTGGAATGGCGTTACGCGTCTTGGCGATAATCTCGTTCACCTTGAAGCCAGGAAGCTGACCGCCCTCACCGGGCTTCGCACCCTGTGCCACCTTAATTTGTATCTCCTCGGCATTCACGAGGTATTCTGCCGTCACGCCAAAGCGGCCGCTGGCTATCTGCTTGGTCTTACTGGAGAGCGAGACGCCATCCACTTCCGAATGATAGCGGGCATTGTCTTCGCCGCCTTCGCCTGTATTGCTGCGTGTGCCAAGCTTGTTCATAGCCAAAGCAAGTGCTTCGTGTGCCTCGATGCTCAAAGCTCCGAAACTCATGGCTCCCGTTACGAAGTGCCTAACGATGCTATCCACAGGCTCCACCTCTTCGAGAGGCGTTGGCTTTTCAGCCCGCTTGAAGTCGAAGAAGTCACGAATGAAGATAGGCATCTCCTTCTCGTCCACCATTTTTGCCCACTCCTTGAACTTCTTGTACGAACCAAGCCTTGTAGCAATCTGCAGGTTGGCAATCGTATCAGGGTTCCATGCGTGAAGGATGCCATCCTTGCGCCAGGAGAACTGACCGTTGTTTTGTAAGGTTGTAAGGTTTTGAGGTCGCTGCGCTTCAAGGTTTTCAGGTGATGTCACCTCATAACCTAAGCGTTGAAACGCTATCGCGTCCCTCGCAATCTCTTTCAGGCCTATGCCGCCAATGGTCGAGACTTCTGTGCCGAAGTATCTTCTAAGCAAGTCCTCGCTAAGACCGATACTCTCGAATATCTTTGCGCCACGATAGCTGCGGATGGTCGAGATACCCATCTTCGACATCACTTTCTTCAAGCCCTTATCGACGGCCTTGATATAGTTCGCTTCAGCAGTAGCATACTCTTCCTGAATCTTATGACGCTTCACAAGGTCGTCCAAGACGGCAAAGGTCATATAGGGGCAGATGGCACTTGCACCATAGCCCAACAACAAAGCAGCATGCATCACTTCGCGAATCTCGCCGCTCTCCACGATAAGAGCCGTCTGTACGCGTTTGCCGACGCTAATCAAATAATGATGAACGGCACTTACGGCCAACAAACTCGGTATTGCTGCATGTTCCTCGTCGATGTCTCTATCGGAAAGAATGATATAGTTCACGCCTTCATCGACCGATGCTTCTGCCTCTTTGCAAAGGCCTTCGATAGCTTGCCTCAATCTACTTTCTCCCTTCTGCAGGTCGAATAGCATCGCAAGCTTCTTGGTCTTAAAGCCCTTATACCTTATATTACATAGGATGTCGAGCTGCGTGTTTGTGAGCACAGGCTGAGGCAGGCGAACCATCTTACAGTTCGAAGCATCGGGTGTGAGGATGTTCGTACCCACAGCGCCTATGTACTCAGTGAGGCTCATCACCAATTCCTCACGAATCGGGTCGATAGCAGGATTCGTCACTTGTGCGAACTGCTGACGGAAGTAGTTGAAGAGAATCTGCGGCCTGTCACTGATAACAGCAAGCGGCGTGTCGTTACCCATTGCTGCTACAGGCTCCTGCCCGGCAGTCGCCATCGGTACAATGGTTCTATCAATGTCCTCCTGTCCGAAGCCGAAGGTGATGAGCTTGCGTTCGTAGTTCTCCACCGAGTTCTCCACATGCCGTCCGCTCTTGAGTTTCTCCAACTGGATGCGGTTCGTCGAGAGCCATTCGCGATAAGGATGTGCCTTCGCCAATTGTTCCTTAATCTCACCGTCGTAGTATATCTTGCCTTCCCGAGTATCGATGAGCAGAATCTTTCCTGGCTGTAAACGCCCCTTGCTCACCACGTCGCTTGGTTCGAAGTCCATCACTCCGACCTCACTTGCCACAACCATCATGCCCTGCTTTGTGATTGTGTAGCGACTTGGACGCAGGCCGTTTCTGTCAAGCATACCACCTGCAAAGCGTCCGTCACTAAAAAGCAGTGCCGCTGGCCCGTCCCAAGGCTCCATCAGGATAGAGTGATATTCGTAGAAGGCCTTCAAATCCTCGCTGATAGGATTCTTGTCGTTGAAGCTCTCAGGCACGAGTATTGCCATTGCTTGCGGTAGTGAAAGACCGCTCATTGTGAGAAATTCAAACACATTGTCGAGGCTTGCCGAGTCGCTCATGCCTTCCTGAACGATGGGCCGCAAGTCCTTGATGTCGCCCAATGCCTCGCTCGAAAGCACACTCTCCCTTGCCTTCATCCAACCCCGATTGCCACGAATGGTATTGATCTCGCCATTGTGAGCAAGCAAACGGAAGGGTTGTGCCAGCTTCCACTTCGGGAAGGTGTTGGTCGAGAAGCGGGAATGAACAAGGGCCAGTCCGCTCGTAAAGTAAGGGCTTGACAGGTCGGGGAAATACCGTCGCAACTGTCCGCTGGTTAGCATTCCTTTGTAGATAAGATTCTTCGAAGAAAGGGAACAGATGTAGAAGTCCACATCTGTAATGCGATTCTCGATGCGTTTCCTTACCCTATATAATATGCGGTCGAGCGTCGGAGCCTGTTCTTCCGTCGCACCCGTCACGAAAACCTGCTTTATCTCCGGCTCCACCTCCTTTGCCCCAGCACCCAGAACTTCGGGACATGTCGGCACAGCCCTTACATGCATCAGCTCCAGTCCCTCGCGCTCAATCTCTTCTATCATCACGCTCAGTATCGTTTGCTGAGCCTTTTCATCTTTGGGAAGAAACACGAGTCCTGTGCCATACCGACCTTTCTCAGGAACAGGAATGCCTTGCAGGAGAATGAACTCGTGCGGAATCTGCACCATGATACCGGCTCCGTCGCCCGTCTTGTCGCGTGTCTCGGCACCGCGGTGCTCCATGTTCTCCAACACTTTCAGTGCATTATCCACTAACTCGTGGCTCTTGCCTCCATGAATGTTCACCACCATGCCCACACCGCAGGCATCGTGCTCGTATGCTTCTTGATATAAACCCTTGTTCATTTGCAATTTGACGATTTACGATTTACAATCTGTTACTTATACGCAGAAGTGCCTTTTCTGTGTTCTCGTGGGTACCAAAGGCCGTGAGGCGGACAAAGCCTTCTCCACTGGGGCCAAAACCAACGCCAGGAGTGCAGACCAGGTGTGCAGAGAGGAGCATCCAGTCGAAGAACTCCCATGATGTCATACCATTGGGCGTACTAACCCAAAGATAAGGCGCATCCACACCGCCATAGACCTTAAAGCCCATATCCGTGAGCGCCTCGCGCATCAGTCTGGCATTCTCCATATAGTACCCGATTGTAGCCTTTATCTGCTCTTTACCTTCCGTCGTATAGATGGCTTCTGCAGCCCTTTGAGAGAGGTAGCTCGTACCATTGAACTTCGTGGATTGACGACGGTTCCACATTGTATTCAAGGAAATGGTTTCGAGTAAACCTAATTTTTCACTTTTCACTTTTTCACTTTTCACTCCTTTAGGTACGACAGTAAATCCGCAACGAATGCCCGTGAAGCCAGCCGTCTTAGAATAGCTATGGAACTCTACGGCACACTCCTTGGCACCAGGAATCTCGTAGATGCTGTGTGGCACGTCTTCACTCTGGATGTACGCCTCGTAAGCAGCATCATAGAAGATAAGAGCCTTTTCGCGAATGGCATAATCAACCCACTTCTTCAGTTGCGATTTGGTGAGCGTCGTACCCGTCGGGTTGTTGGGATAACACAGGTAGATGACATCCACATGCTCCGTGGGGAGTTCCGGTACGAAGCTGTTCTCTGGCGTGCAAGGCAGCTTGACGATGTGTCTTCCTGCCATCGTGTTCGCGTCGATATAGACGGGATAGACAGGGTCGGTAACAGCCACAACACAATCTGCCGACAAGAGCTCCTGGAAGTTGCCTGTATCGCTCTTTGCGCCGTCGCTGACAAACACTTCATCCGCCTCAATGTCGATGCCGAGAGCACGGAAATCGTTCTTCACAATGGCTTCGCGCAAGAAGTCGTAACCACGTTCAGGCCCATAGCCTCGGAATGATGCAGCCACCGCCATTTCGTCTGTGGCTTTATGCAAAGCCTCGATGACTGCCGGAGCAAGTGGCTGTGTCACATCACCTATACCAAGGCTGATGATGTCTGCCTTCGGATGCTCCTCCTTATAAGCATTCACCTTCCGGGCAATCTCGGTAAAGAGATAGGACTCAGACAGCTTTAAGAAATTCTCGTTAATCATGTTTCGTTATGACGTTATTACGATATTTCGTTGTTACGACAGTTGTATCTCTCCTTCAAACACAAACTCCGCCGGGCCAGTCAGATAGACGTGGTTGTCTGCTTCGCGCCATTCGACGTCGAGGGTGCCGCCATCCATGATGATTCGATTCTTACGTCCGGCTCGTCCAATTTTGCAGGCCGCCACAGCCGTAGCACATGCTCCTGTACCGCAAGCCATCGTGATACCACTGCCGCGTTCCCAAACACGCACTCGAATGCCGTCAGGACGCATTTCGGCAAATTCGATGTTTGCGCGTTCGGGAAACGCAGGGTGGTGTTCCAGTTCTCTTCCTTTATCATCAACAGCATCCACATCATCTGTAAATATAACATAGTGCGGATTGCCCATCGAAATGAATAAGCCTTTTGGGAGCATCTTCTTTGTCGGATTGAACTGCTCTTCATTATCAAACGTCGGCTCACCCATATCCACAGTCACAGTCCTGACGATGTTTATTGAAGTGATTTCCAGTTTCAGCACCTTGATGCCAGAGAGTGTAAGAAGTCGGATTTCTGTCTTATCGGTCAGTCCTTTCTCATAAAGATACTTTCCGATGCAACGACAGGCATTGCCACACATCATAGCTTCCGATCCGTCGGCATTGAAGATGCGCATGGAGAATTCGGCTTCGGGAATGGGACTTCGTCCTATCAGCACAAGACCGTCTGAACCTATTCCCTTATGGCGATTACTCCAAAGACGTGCCAACTCCGACGGCTCATCTATATTATAGAATAATGTATTAACGTAGATATAGTCGTTGCCTGCACCATGCATCTTCGTGAAGTGTATCTTCTGTTTCATTCTGCTCTGTGTTCAGTGCTTTTTCTGTCACTATGTTTGTTTCCGATGCAAAGGTATGTCATTTTGCTTGAATATAACTCGTTATTGTGACAAAACTTTCTTTCTGGAAGACAATTATTGACATATATCAATATTTATATTCGTTATGCTTACATTTTGGGCAATTTATTGTGTTTATTCTAACGTTTTGTTTTACCTTTGCACTCGAAACATTGCAATGTGACACAAGGGACGCTCATTTATTAACAACTTTAAGAATGAAAAAGATTGAAGCAATCATCAGGAAGACTAAGTTCGAGGAAGTCAAGGAAGCTTTGCTTTCTTCGGACATTGATTGGTTTGAGTATCACGACGTACATGGTATAGGTCAGAGCCGACAGGAACGCATCTATCGTGGCGTCCAGTATTCGACGGATGTCATCGAGCGTGTGGCATTGACCATTGTTTGCCGCGACCAGTTTGTGAAGCCTACAGTAAAAGTCATCATCGATACAGCCCATACGGGCGAAGTCGGCGACGGCCGCATCTTTGTAAGCGACATGATCGACACATGGAGCATCCGTACAGGCGAACATGGCGACACGGTATTGAGAGACAAGAAATAAAGACCCCCCGTCCCCCTTTAGGGGGAGGACTAGGCAATAACAAAAATATGTTTTCAGACCCCACGCCCCGTGACGGTCTTCCCCCTCGGGGGATTAGAGGGGGGCTTTAATTATTATGGAAAGTTTAGCTTTATCATTAGATACTGTATGGATGTTGTTGGCTGCTATGCTTGTGTTCTTTATGCAGCCGGGCTTTGCTCTTTGCGAGGCAGGCTTTACCAGAAGCAAGAACACGGCCAACATCCTGTTCAAGAACTTTGTGGATTTCATGTTCGGCTCCTTGCTGTTCTGGTTCGTAGGCTTTGGCTTCATGTTCGGTTCCGACGGCACTGGCTTCATCGGGATGCCCAATTGGGGCGACCTCTCCTTCTATAAAGGCGACCTACCCGTAGAAGGTTTCCTCATCTTCGAGACTGTGTTCTGCGCCACGAGTGCCACAATAGTCAGCGGCGCGATGGCAGAGCGGACGAAGTTCTCGATGTACGTCATCTACAGCGCCATCATATCATTACTCATTTATCCCATCGAAGGCCATTGGACTTGGGGCGGCGGCTGGCTCTGCAACGATGCGGCCGACGGCTTCATGATGCAGACCTTCGGCGACGTCTTCCACGACTTCGCAGGCTCCGCCATCGTGCATAGCGTGGGTGGCGTGCTGGCTTTGATAGGAGCGATGGCATTGGGAGCGCGTCGGGGCAAGTATGCAAAGGACGGCAGCAGCCGTGCCATTCCCGGCCACTCGCTGACCCTTGCAGCCCTGGGCGTCTTTATCCTCTGGATGGGATGGTTCGGCTTCAACCCCGGTTCACAGTTGGCTGCCAGCGGAGCCGTCAATCGTCAGGCCATCTGTCATGTCTTCCTGACGACCAACCTCGCCGCAGCTGCTGGAGGTGTAGCCACGATGTTCATGACCTGGCTGAAGTACAAGAAGCCTTCGTTCTCCCTAACGTTGAACGGCGTACTGGCAGGTCTTGTGGGCGTTACGGCAGGCTGTGACCTCGTCTCACCCGCAGGAGCCGTCGTCATTGGCCTCGTCTGCGGAATGGTTCTGGTCTTTTCCATCGAGTTCATCGACCATGTATTGCACATCGACGACCCTGTAGGTGCCAGCTCCGTTCATGGTGTCTGTGGCATCCTCGGCACGTTGATGACCGGCCTGCTCTCTACGAGCAACGGCGCGCTCTACGGTCACGGCTGGGGCTTCTTTGGGGCAGAATGCTTCGGCATCCTTGTCATCGACCTTTGGGCTGCTGCCTGCGGCTTCCTTCTCTTCTTTGGCATCAAGAAACTTCACGGCCTTCGGGTGCCTGCCCGTATTGAGGACGAAGGACTGGATGTTTACGAACATGGGGAACTCTGTTACAATTCATAATTCATAATTCACAATTCATAAACCACTTCGACATGAAACGATTACTCATTATAGCTCTATCTCTGGTCGGTATGGCCACGGCGAGCGCTAAAGACAAAATCGAAGCAACTGTTGGTGCCGATCTCGTTAGCCAGTACATCTGGCGCGGTCAGAATCTCGGCGACTTCAGCCTACAGCCTACTCTTGGCGTTGGCTACAAGGGCATCAGCCTCTCTGCATGGGGCAGCGTAGGCATCAGCAACAGCTCCGACACCAAGGAGCTGGACCTGGTCCTCAAGTACGAGCACAAAGGATTCAGCGTGGGTGTGACCGACTACTGGTTCTCCGAAGGCACTTATTTCCAGTATCATGCACACAAGACAACCCATATCTGGGAAGGCTTCGTAGGCTACGACTTTGGCTTCCTCTCCGCTACATGGTACACGAATTTTGCTGGCAACGATGGTTTGAACGGCAGCGACAAGCGAGCCTACAGCAGCTATTTCGAACTGTCGGCACCTTTCCATCTGGCGAAGCTCGACTGGACGGGGACGGTCGGCATCGTGCCTTGGCGCACGACGAGCTACGGCACCAACGACTTTGCCTGCACCAACGTTTCGCTCCGAGCCACGAAGAACTTCCTCATCAAGCAGAAGTACCACCTGCCCGTCTATGCCGGTCTGACCTCCAATCCATGTTCTGGCAAGTTCTATTTCATCTTCGGAATAGCCTTCTCTCTAAATACAGGAGAGTTGTAATCCAACTTATAATATGCCTTCAAAAACTACAACTAACACAGTCTCGCACGTGTCGTTTACCAACATCCCACGTGTAATTGCTCAACTTAACGTGTGTCGTTGCCCAACTTCACACGTTAAGTTTAAGCATTCCCCATGTCATCTAAAACAACCAAATGTGTTACAAGTATAGTTTGAACATACGAAAATTGATATTTATCAATGTTTTTGCAGCTTTCTTTTCATTTTGTAAGATAAAACATTGTAAATAAAACAAAACGTCGTAACTTTGCATCAAAATCAAGAAAAGTGATATAATCAAGGCAAGCGGTATGGACACAAAGTATATCTTCGTCACCGGTGGTGTGGTTTCGTCATTAGGAAAGGGCATCATCTCCGCGAGTATCGGCAAGTTGCTGCAGGCTCGTGGCTACAAAGTCACCATCCAGAAGTTCGACCCTTACATCAACATCGACCCAGGAACACTCAATCCTTACGAGCATGGCGAGTGCTACGTGACGGAAGACGGCATGGAGACGGACCTCGACCTCGGTCACTATGAGCGCTTCACGGGTATTCATACCACACGTCACAACAGCATCACCACGGGCCGCATCTACAAGACCGTCATCGACCGCGAACGCCGTGGCGACTATCTGGGCAAGACCATCCAGGTAGTACCGCACATCACGGACGAGATAAAGCGGAGGATGCTGCGAGAGGGCCTCGATGAAGGTCTTGACTTCGTCATCACCGAAGTCGGGGGCACGATTGGCGACATTGAGAGTGCCCCCTTTATGGAGGCCATCAGACAGCTAAGATGGCAACTGGGGAGGGATGCAGTCTGCGTGCACCTGACCTACGTTCCCTACCTGAAGGCTGCTGACGAGCTAAAGACCAAACCCACGCAGCACTCCGTCAAGGAGTTGCAGAGCATGGGCATTCAGCCCGACATTCTCGTGCTCCGTACAGAACGCCACCTCGACGACGCATTGCGTCTGAAAGTGGCTGGGTTCTGCAATGTGGATTTGGAATGCGTGGTGCAGAGCGAGGACATGCCGAGCATCTATGAGGTGCCAGTCAACATGCAGCGGCAGGGACTCGATGCCGCCATACTGCGCAAGATTGGCATCCCCGTTGGGGAGACGCCTCCCATGAAGCCCTGGAACGAATTCCTAACTAAACAGCGCAATGCCAAGCGTGAGGTACACATCGCACTCGTCGGCAAGTACGACCTGCAGGACGCCTACAAGAGCATCCGCGAAAGCCTGAACCTGGCTGGCATCTACAACGACGTGAAGGCGAAGATACATTTCATCAATAGCGAGGAATTGACGGCAGAAAACGTTGCCACACGATTGGAAGGCATGGCGGGCATCATCATCTGTCCTGGCTTCGGCCAACGGGGCATAGAAGGAAAGATTATCGCAGCCGAATACACTCGCACCCATGACATCCCGACTTTCGGCATCTGCCTCGGCATGCAAATGATGGTGATTGAGTTCGCAAGGAATGTGCTGGATTACAAGGATGCGAATAGTAGTGAGATGGATGCAGCCACACCCCATAATGTCATCGACATGATGGGGGAACAGAAGTCCATCACGCAGATGGGCGGCACGATGCGTCTTGGAGCGTATGAATGTGAACTGAAAGAAGGGAGCAGAGCGGCAGAAGCCTATGAAAGTGAAACATTAAAAGTGAAAAGTGAAAAATTGATTGTTAGTGAAAGGCATAGGCATCGTTACGAGTTCAATAACAAATATAAGGAAGAATACGAGGCCGCGGGCATGAAGTGCGTCGGCATCAATCCTGCCGCTGACCTTGTCGAGATTGTGGAAGTTCCCGAAAAGGAGTGGTACATCGGAGCGCAGTTCCATCCCGAATACTCATCAACAGTCCTGCATCCGCACCCTCTATTCATGAGTTTCATCAAGGCTTGCATAAATAGTTAAATAGCCTAATCGACAAATAAATCGTAAATTACTGAGGTGGAACAGTTTAAGCATGAGTGCGGTGTGGCGTTGATTCGCCTGCTGAAGCCGCAGAGCTACTACGAGCAGAAGTACGGCACCAAGTCCTACGGTCTGAACAAGCTCTATCTGATGATGGAGAAACAGCATAACCGCGGACAGGAGGGTGCTGGCATAGCCTGCGTGAATATGGATGCCCCAGTCGGAACGGAGTATATGTTTCGCGAAAGAGCCTTGGGCAAAGATGCCATATCTGAAATATTTCAGAGAATGGATAATGGACAATGGACAATGGACAATGATACTGCAGGTCCCAATTATCAATTATCCATTTTCAATTCTCAATTATACATGGGGCACCTGCGATACTCCACAACCGGCAAAAGCGGCCTTCAGTATGTACATCCCTTTCTGCGTCGCAACAACTGGCGGGCGAAGAACCTGTGCCTCTGCGGCAACTTCAACATGACAAACATCGACGAGATATTCGAGAAAATCGTGCAGCAAGGCCAGTCGCCACGTATCTACAGCGATTCATATATCACACTGGAATGGATGGGACACCGGCTCGACCGAGAAGTGGAACGCTGCTTCGTGGAGGCCAAGGAACAGGGCTTGCAGAACACAGATATAACAACTTACATCGAGGAACACGTGCTAATGGCCAATGTGCTGCGAACCACGATGGCCGACTACGACGGTGGCTACGTGATGTGCGGCATGACCGGCTCCGGCGAGATGTTCGCCATGCGCGACCCCTGGGGCATCCGGCCGGCATTCTTTTACAAGGACGACGAAGTGGTAGCCCTCGCCAGCGAGCGTGCTGTGCTGCAAACCACTTTCGACCTCACCTGCGAAGATGTCCAAGAACTGCCCGCAGGTCAAGCACTCATCGTACACAAGGACGGCAGCTCTGCTTTGGAAACAATTCTGGAAGCCAAGCCACAGGCACGCTGTTCATTTGAACGCATCTACTTCAGCCGAGGCTCTGACCGCGACATCTATCACGAACGCAAGCAACTGGGACAGCAACTCACAACACCCATCCTAAAAGCCATTGACGGCGATACCGACCACACCGTCTTCTCCTTCATCCCAAATACGGCAGAGGTCGCCTTCTACGGCATGATGGAAGGGCTGCGGAGTCAGGGACTCAATGTACGTAGCGAGAAGGTGGCTTGGAAAGACATCAAACTGCGTACCTTCATCACAGAGGCAGGCACTCGCAACGACCTCGCCTCGCACGTCTATGACATCACCTACGGTTCCTTGCGACCTTACGAAGACAACCTCGTCATTATCGACGACTCTATTGTCCGAGGCACCACGTTGAAGGAAAGCATCTTCAAGATACTCGACCGCTTGCACCCCAAGAAGATAGTGATGGTCAGCAGTTCGCCGCAGATTCGCTACCCCGACTACTACGGCATCGACATGGCACGGTTAGAGGAGTTCTGTGCCTTCCGTGCCACCATCGCACTCATCGAAGAGCGTGGCATGTGGCAACTCTTGGGCGACATCTACGAGGCTTGTATTGCCGAACTACGCAAGCCCAAAGACGTGCAACAGAATTGTGTCAATGCCATCTACAAGCCTTTCACCGTAGAAGACATCAACCGCAAGATGGCAGAGATGCTGCGTCCCGTCGGAATGCAAGCGCCTGTCGAGTTCGTCTTCCAGACCATCGAAGGCCTCCATGCAGCCTGTCCCGACCACCTTGGCGACTGGTACTTCACCGGCCACTACCCCACCCCCGGCGGCAACCGCCTCGTCAACCAGGCCTTCGTCAACTACTTCGAAAAAGTAGTGAACCGGACACCAAATACAGCATACCCGAGCAAAAAATATGGTGGAACTGTTTGCTGTGAAGAACTTTTAAGCTAATTTTGTACCCGTACAGGATATGGCTGCTAATGCCGTCAGTAATCCGATAATAATTTTACAATCATTCACTAATTATTCACTAATTATTCACTAATCATTCACTAATCATTCACAGGAGGCAACTCAGATGGCAATAACGGCGATGATGCCTCTGCCCTCGAATGGGAATGCAGGGTAGTAGAAAAGACACTGAGACCGATGCCAGAACGATTTAGGCTTCTATTTGCAATATTATCAGCAAAAACAAATGACATAAATCAAGAAAATGATGATAATTCATAACATTTTGTTCGGTTTTCTTGCGTGATGCTTGCAGATTGACTAACTTTGCAGTGCAATTCAGAGATGTTTGGAATTAGTAAACAGTCAAATCGCAAATTACATTTATGTGTGGAATCGTAGGATATATCGGCACCAAGCGTGCCTATCCCATTTTGATTAAAGGCTTAAAACGTCTTGAATACCGAGGCTATGACAGTGCTGGCGTAGCCATGATTAGCGATAGCGGCGACCTCAATGTATATAAGGCCAAAGGAAAGGTTGACAACCTGACAGAGTATTGCAGCGACAAGGATGTCTCCGGCTGTGTGGGTATCGCCCATACGCGGTGGGCGACTCATGGTGAGCCCTCGGCACGAAATGCTCACCCCCACTATTCGAGCACTCACAACCTTGCCATCATCCATAACGGCATCATCGAGAACTATGCCGACATCAAGACGCAGCTTCAGGCGAAGGGCGTGGAGTTCAAGAGCGACACAGATACTGAGGTCCTCGTGCAGCTTGTGGAGTATATCATGGTGAAGAAGAACCTGTCGCTGCTCGAAGCCGTGCAGGTGGCGCTGCATCAGGTGATAGGTGCCTATGCCATCGCTATCGTGGACAAGCGCGACCCCAGCCAGATTATTGCTGCCCGCAAACAAAGTCCGCTTGTAGTGGGTATTGGCGAGGATGAATTCTTCATAGGCTCTGATGCCAGTCCGATTATCGATTATACGGACAAGGTGGTGTATCTGGAGGATGGCAACATTGCTGTCATTCGTCTGGGCGAAGAGCTTAAGATAATGAGCATTCTTGGCAAAGAACAGGAGTTGAAGGTAAAGACGGTGGATATCGACCTCGGTCAGATAGAGAAGGGCGGCTACGAGCACTTCATGCTGAAGGAGATTTTCGAGCAGCCTGAGTGTCTGGATAACTGTATGCGAGGACGCATCAATGTGGAGGGCAACCACGTGACGCTCTCTGCCATGATTGACTATCGAAAACAGCTTCTCAGTGCGAAGCGCATCGTGATTGTGGCGTGCGGTACTTCGTGGCATGCCGGACTTATCGGCAAACAGCTTTTTGAGAGCTTGTGCCGCATTCCCTGCGAGGTGGAGTATGCCTCAGAGTTCCGCTATCGCAATCCAGTGGTGACGAAAGACGACGTGGTGATTGCCATCTCGCAGAGCGGTGAGACAGCCGACACGCTGGCAGCCATCCAATTGGCAAAGGAGCAGGGAGCCTTCATCTACGGCATTTGCAACGCTATCGGCTCCAGCATTCCTCGTGCTACGGATACGGGAACATACATCCACGTAGGTCCTGAGATTGGCGTCGCCTCTACCAAAGCCTTCACGGGTCAGGTAACGGTGCTCTCGATGCTGGCGCTGTGCTTAGCTAAAGAGCGTCAGACCATTCCCGACGAATTATATCAGCAGATGGTGAAAGAACTGACGCTGATTCCTGAAAAGATGGAGCAGGCATTGAAGAGCAATGAACAGATTGAACGCCTTGCTCCCATCTTCACCTATGCCAAGAACTGCCTCTACCTGGGTCGTGGCTACAACTTCCCGCTGGCCCTCGAAGGCGCGCTGAAGTTGAAAGAGATCAGCTATATCCATGCCGAGGGCTATCCCGCAGCAGAGATGAAGCATGGTCCTATTGCCCTAATCGATTCTGAGATGCCTGTCTTTGTCATTGCAACGCGTGACCATCTTTATGAAAAAGTTATTAGTAATATTCAGGAGGTTCGTGCTCGAGGTGGACGTGTTACGGCTCTTGTCACTGAAGGCGATACCCAAATTCAGAAGTTTGCCGACCACGTCATCACCCTGCCCGACACGCTGGAGTGCTTCCAGCCCCTCATCGCCAGCATTCCTCTTCAGCTCCTCGCCTACCACATTGCCGTCTGCAAGGGTAAGGACGTTGACCGCCCGAGGAACCTCGCCAAGAGTGTTACTGTGGAATAAAAAGCCCCTCTCCGAGAGGGGAGTGAAATAGTAAATTGTAAATCGTCAAATAGTAAATGTTGTCATGTGTGGAATTGTAGGTATTTTCAATATTAAGCAGCAGACGCACGAGTTGCGTGACAAGGCGTTGCGCATGAGTCAGAAGATCCGCCATCGTGGACCGGACTGGAGCGGAATTTATTGTGGAGGCTCTGCCATCCTCGCTCACGAAAGGCTCTCTATCGTTGACCCTGAAAGTGGAGGGCAGCCGTTGTACTCGCCCGACAGGAAACAAGTACTGGCAATCAATGGCGAGATATACAATCATCAGGAGATTCGACGCCGCTATGCTGGGCAATATGAGTTCCAGACAGGCAGCGACTGCGAGGTGATCCTGGCGCTATATCGTGAGAAGGGCATTGATTTCATGGAAGACCTCAGCGGCATCTTTGCCTTCGCGCTCTATGACGAAGAGCAGGATGCGTTCCTCATTGCTCGCGACCCTATTGGTGTGATACCTCTTTATATTGGTTACGATAGCGACGGAACCGTGTATGTGGCATCGGAACTGAAGGCTCTCGAAGGGCAATGTGAGCGTTATGAGCCTTTCCTGCCTGGGCACTATTATTGGAGTAAGGAGCCCGGCATCAAGCGCTATTACAAGCGCGACTGGTTCGACTATGATGCTGTGAAGAACAATGCGGCAAGCGTCGATGCCATTCGAGATGCGCTGACTGCAGCGGTGAAGCGGCAGCTGATGAGCGATGTGCCCTATGGTGTGTTGCTCAGCGGCGGTCTTGATTCCTCTGTTGTCTCTGCCATTGCTGAGAAGTTCAGCGCGCATCGCATTGAGGATAACTCTCAGACACGGGCTTACTGGCCTCGACTGCACAGCTTCGCAGTGGGCTTGAAGGGTGCTCCCGACCTTGCTAAGGCTAAACTTGTGGCAGAGCATATCGGCACCGTTCACCACGAAATCAACTACACCATTCAGGAGGGACTTGACGCCATCCGCGACGTGATTTATTTCATCGAAACTTATGACGTGACAACCGTCCGTGCCTCTACACCGATGTATCTGTTGGCTCGTGTCATTAAGTCAATGGGAATCAAGATGGTGCTCTCGGGCGAAGGAGCCGACGAGATATTCGGGGGCTACCTCTACTTCCACAAAGCGCCCAACGCGAAGGCTTTCCATGAGGAGACGGTCCGCAAGCTCAGCAAGCTTCATTATTACGACTGCCTTCGTGCTAACAAGAGCCTTGCGGCTTGGGGCGTTGAGGGTCGTGTGCCTTTCCTCGACAAAGAGTTCCTCGATGTGGCAATGCGAACGAACCCGGAGGCGAAGATGTGTCCGGGCTCGACAATCGAGAAGAAGATTGTTCGCGAAGCCTTTGCAGATATGTTACCTGAGGAGATTGCTTGGCGACAAAAGGAGCAGTTCAGCGATGGCGTAGGTTATTCGTGGATTGACACCCTGAAGAAGATAACCTCCGAAGCCGTGACCGACGAACAGATGGCACACGCAGCCGAGCGTTTCCCTATCAATCCGCCGCTCAACAAGGAGGAATACTACTATCGCAGCATCTTTGCCGAACACTACCCGAGCGACTCCGCAGCCCGAAGCGTTAACCAAGAGGCCTCTGTCGCCTGCTCCACAGCTATCGCCCTCGAATGGGATGCTGCCTTCAAGAACATGAATGAACCCAGCGGCCGAGCTGTGAAAGGCGTGCATGAACAAGCCTATTTTTAATTCATAATTTACAATTCATAATGCATAATGCAAGAAGCAAGGCTGATTCTTGGTGACGGGACTGAGTTCTGCGGTTGGTCGTTTGGTTATGAGGCAGATACGGTTGGTGAAGTTGTGTTCAACACTGCCATGACCGGCTATCCCGAAAGTCTGACCGACCCAAGCTATGCAGGGCAGATACTTGTCACAACCTATCCCTTGATTGGAAACTACGGAGTTCCCGATACTGGAGGCGAGCCTTTGCCAAAGTTCATGGAGAGCGAGCGCATCCATGTTAAAGGCCTCATCGTGGCAGACTATAGTGAGAAGTACTCGCATTGGAACGCCAAAGAATCGCTTTCAAACTGGTTGAAGCGCGAGAAGATCCCTGCCATCACAGGAGTTGATACGAGAAGGCTTACGAAGTTGCTGAGAGAGCACGGAGTGATGAGAGGGAGAATCGAGATAAATGAAAAGGGAAAAGTGAAAAATGAAAAATTTGCTACCAATCTCCCTGAGAATGAAGATTACGGCTCTATCAACTGGGTGGAGAAGGTAAGCTGTAAAGAAGTGATTACCTACAAACCCGAAAATTCTCAATTATCAATTGTCAATTATCAATTAAAACGCGTCGTTTTAGTGGATTGCGGCGTGAAGGCGAATATTATCCGCTGCCTGATTAAGCGAGGCGTGGAGGTCATTCGCGTGCCTTGGGATTATGACTTCAACAAGTTGGAGTTTGACGGCCTGTTCCTCGCGAATGGTCCCGGCGACCCTGAACAATGCAGTAAGACTGTGGAGCATATCCGCGCCTTCCTTAATAATAAGAACGTAAGGCCATGCATGGGCATCTGTCTCGGCAATCAGCTGTTGGCAAGAGCTGCGGGAGCTAAGACCTATAAGCTGAAATATGGTCATCGCAGCCATAACCAACCCGTGAAACGTGTAGGTACCACACAATGCTTCATCACCTCGCAGAATCACGGTTATGCCGTTGACGCCTCGACGCTTCCTGCAGATTGGGAACCGCTCTTCGTGAACATGAACGACGGCTCGAACGAAGGCATCCGCCACAAGACCAACCCTTGGTTCTCGGCACAGTTCCATCCTGAAGCCTGCTCTGGGCCTACTGATACAGAGTGGATGTTTGATGAGTTCATACAGACCCTCTCCCCGCTCCCCCGTAAAGGGGAGAGCCTCGCTTCGCTCGAAAACTGCGCGCAGTTACCTCCTAAGAAAGTTCTCCTTCTTGGAAGCGGCGCATTGAAGATTGGTCAGGCCGGAGAGTTCGACTATAGTGGCGCTCAGGCGTTGAAGGCGCTGAAGGAAGAGGGCGTGAAGTCGGTACTCATCAACCCTAACATTGCAACGGTACAGACATCAAAGGATGTTGCGGACACAGTCTATTTCCAACCAGTGACACCTGAGTTCGTAGAGCGCGTCATCGAAAAGGAGCGGCCAGACGGCATCCTGCTAAGTTTCGGTGGCCAGACGGCTTTGAACTGTGGCGTGGAGCTTTACAAGAAGGGGGTCTTCGAGAAATACGGCGTCAAGGTTCTTGGCACGCCCGTACAAGCCATCATCGACACGGAGGACCGCGACTTGTTCGTCAAGCGCCTTGACGAGATTGGCGTGAAGACCATTAAGAGCGAGGCTTGCAACACAGTCGAAGAGGTACAGAAGGCAGCTCATGAGTTGGGTTTCCCAGTCATTCTTCGTGCTGCCTATGCCCTCGGCGGACTCGGTTCAGGCTTCTGCGACAATGATGAAGAACTTAAGACTCAGGCAGAAGAAGCCTTCTCGTTCTCCTCGCAAGTCCTGGTCGAGAAGTCCCTGAGAGGCTGGAAAGAGATTGAGTATGAAGTGGTTCGCGACCGCTACGACAACTGCATCACGGTCTGCAACATGGAGAACTTCGACCCGCTCGGCATCCATACTGGTGAGTCGATTGTGGTTGCCCCGTCGCAAACCCTTTCCAACTCCGAGTACCACAAGCTTCGTGCCCTTGCCATCAAAATCATTCGCCACATAGGGATTGTGGGCGAGTGCAATGTGCAATATGCCCTCGACCCCTATTCTGAGGATTATCGCGTGATTGAGGTCAATGCCCGTCTGAGCCGTTCTTCTGCTCTCGCAAGCAAAGCGACAGGCTATCCCTTAGCCTTCGTTGCAGCCAAGTTGGGACTCGGCTACGGACTCTTCGAACTGAAAAACACCGTCACCAAGACCACCAGCGCCTTCTTCGAGCCAGCCCTCGACTATGTGGTCGTGAAGGTTCCCCGTTGGGACCTCTCGAAGTTCCACGGTGTGAGTCACCAACTCGGCTCCAGCATGAAGAGCGTGGGCGAGGTGATGGCAATCGGGCGCACCTTCGAAGAGGCCATGCAGAAAGGCTTGCGCATGATAGGTCAGGGTATGCACGGCTTCGTAGATAACAAAGCGCTCAAAGTGGATGACATCCCAAGAACCTTGCAACATGCAACAGATATGCGCATCTTCGTCCTTGCCAAAGCCATGCTGATGGGCTACTCGGTGGAACAGATATATCGGTGGACAAAGATAGACCGCTGGTTTCTTGAGAAGCTCAGGCACATCATCAACATCGACGAGCGATTGCGCGAATTCTCCTGGCTGTCAGAGTATTCAGAATACTCCGATTATTCTGAGTTACTCGAAACCCTTGAGGCTCCCGAGTTCCTCAGCCTGCTTCGAGAGGCCAAAGTCTATGGTTTCTCAGACTTCCAGATAGCCCGTGCCCTCGGACTTGGGAAGGAGATGAAGCAAGGCTCGACGTATGTCAACATGGAGAAGGCAGGCCTGACAGTTCGCAAATGGCGAGGTGAGCTCGGCATCGAGCCTATCGTCAACCAGATTGACACTCTGGCTGCTGAATATCCGGCTCAAACGAACTACCTGTATTTATCATATCTTTAACCGCCTTCGTCGTCCAGGTCATCGGCACCTGGCGGCAGTAAGAAATCTTGTTATAGCTGTTCCTCTATCGGACGTTCCAAGGCGCTGGGATCTGTAGTTGGCTCGAAACGTCCTACCACTTCGCCTTTTCTGTTGATGAGGAACTTGGTGAAGTTCCACTTGATGTCGGGCTTCGAGGCATAGTCGGGGTCAGCTTTGGTAAACATCTCGTCGAGGATTTTAGTGAGCGGATGTGCAGGGTCGAAGCCTGCAAAGCCTGCCTGACTCTTCAGCCATTGGTAGATGGGATGTGCACCCTCGCCGTTGACCTCTATCTTCGACATCAGTGGGAAGGTGACGCCGTGATTCAGACGGCAGAACTCCTCTATCTCTTCATTGGTGCCTGGCTCCTGATGGCCGAACTGGTCGCAGGGGAAGCCGATGATGACGAGTCCCTGGTCCTTGTACTTCTGGTAGAGGGCTTCTAGTCCGTCGTACTGAGGGGTGAAGCCGCACTTCGAGGCGGTGTTGACGATGAGCAGTACCTTGCCCTTGTAGTCGGCAAAACTCACCTCCTTGCCCTTGTTCGAGAGGGCGGTAAAATCATAAATCGTATTCATATCGCTTGTGTTATTTTTGCATGACAGCAGAAAAACAACGGGCATCAGCAGTGTAATTAGCAGTCTCATAATGAATGTCATGCAGGATTAAACTTCTCTTTCGGCTGCTTGCAACGGGGACAGCGCCAGTCTTCGGGCAGGTCTTCAAAGGCAACACCGTCGTGCTCTGCTGGGTCATAGACGTAGCCGCAGATGGAGCAGACATACTTACCGGATGCTTCCTGCTTGGAAAAATCGACTTCGGCCAGAATGGTCGGTACGGGATTATCCAGATCCATCACGCGCTTGGCCTCCAGATTCTCATAGCCCTGTGGTGTATGGGTGCCACAATAGACGGTGGGGTGCTTGCGGATAAACTCACGGATGCGGTTCTGCGTCTCGCGGGCAGCTGGCAGATCATCAAAAACGATAGACAGCTTGTCCTCGTAGAGTGCCTCATCGACATAGGTGATGTCGCCGTGAATCATGTAGAACAGACCGTCCATCTCCACCACAACGATGCTGTTGCCCTTGGTATGGCCCTTGGCCTTGATGTAGTAAATGCCGTTGGCAATCTTCTGGCTTTCAGGGAAGTTGTAGTAGGCACCATCGGTATAGCTGACGGGAAGGAGGTTCGAGAGTCCCTGAAGCTCTGCGGCATCCATTTCCTCCGCATTTACATAAATCTTTGCGTTGGGGAAACTCTTCAGTTCACCGGTGTGGTCAGCATGCTTGTGGGTAACCAGAATTTTCGTCACCTGCTCAGGCTTGTATCCCAATGCAGCCAAGGCCTCCATATATTCGCAGATGCTCTTACCTATATAGATAGGCGCTGTCTCCTCCGGTGCACCATCGGGGAAGCCTGCAGGCAGGCCGGTATCTACCAAGATGACTTCGTCGCCAGTGTCTATCAGATAGTTCTGCAGACTGCCACGATAACGAATGTTCTTGTCAAACTTCTCTTGTCCTTCCTCGCCACCAAATGCGAATGGCTGAGAATAGAACCCGTCTTTACGGAATTTTACTGCTTTGATTTCCATAATAATAATTGTATTAGTTTTACTTTAATCAGTGTCGTCATATTCTATTTAATGCATTTTTTTTCATCGCCTGATGAGCCTTATTGCGACCGATGGTAATGAGCTTTTCGGATTTGTCATAATCAAACCCGCCATACTTGTTCATTTGGATGTCTATGTATACATCAGGCTTCATAAGTTGTACCATCAACCTTGAGTTCTGGCGAATCATAAGTGAACTCGAACGCGAAAGAAGCGTGATGTAGTTGAACTCTATGTTCTTTGGAATAAGCTTGTTCAATATGATGCCTCCCAAAGAACGGTCGGTCTTACGCTTTTCCCGTGCCACTTGCTGTTGGTTGCTTTGTGTCGTATAATCGTAACCACTGACGTCGGAACACACAAGGATGTCGCCTTCATGGCGTACTACACGGTTCAGGGGTAGCGGATTAACTACACCCCCATCAATGAGTATCCGACCGTCTTTGCGCACAGGATTAAAGAACGATGGCAACGAGATACTTGCGCGAATGGCTTCGTAGAGACTGCCTTCACGAAACACCACCTCCTCTCCGTGTTCCCAGTCGGTCGAGACAGCACAATATGGGATTGGCAAATCTTCGATATTCACATCTGGCACTACTTCCTTCATAGCTTCGATGATGCGCTCGCCTTTCACGATATGGTTCCAACTAAGGGAAAAGTCAATGAGGTCGCGCATTTTCTTACGATCGATGGTTTTCATCCACTCGCGATAGTCTGCCAGCTTTCTGGCCGCATAAAAGCCGCCGATAAGTGCACCCATCGAGCACCCCGCAATAGATGTGATGCGATAGCCCTGTGCCTCCAGTTCCTCTATCACACCGATATGCGCCAACCCCCTCGCGCCTCCGCTTGATAAGACAAGTGCAACGTCCTTCATGCCAAACTTATAGCATTGCCTCAATGTCCTTCTCAAAATCTTTCGGCTCTGTAGTTGGAGCGTAGCGCTTGATGGTCATGCCGTCCTTAGAGATAAGGAACTTGGTGAAGTTCCACTTGATGTCACTGTCCTTCTCCAC
>JAILRU010000119.1 GCA_024697945.1 Bacteroidaceae bacterium | reverse complement strand
CTTGCTCCAATTGGTCATGTAGCGAGTGTAAGCCCTCAACTCGTAAAACCCTGTAGGCATCACGGCATTGTCCAATGTTATACTGCCTGCTCCTATGCCGTGTGTCACGTATATTTTCTTGTGTGCCATCACGTCGCCAGTTGGACTAACCAAATCCACATAGAGGACACCACTCAGGTTCCCGCGCCGCTCTGTGTCAGTGCGGACAACATACGTCTTGAACCAAATGGTCTCACCTTTGAAGTAGCCTGTGTTGTCAAGATGCAGATAGACTTTCTCTTGTGGAAGAGCGTTCTTCCATTTCGCTGTCGGTTGTCCGTCACCTGTCGTCTGCTGCCCGTCTTCCTTCTCGGTCATAGCAGAGAAGTTGCCATTCACCAAAGCATCCTCGACGTCTGTGCGGGCCATGATGGAAAGGTATTTGTCCATAAAATGATTATATCCTGTATCATCAAGAGATTTGACAAGGTTTCTCCCTATCTCTACGGGCCAAGTCAACTCTTCTAGGACATTGTGTTTCTCCATGTTTATCATCACCGAGCGGCATTTCACGCCGTTTGCCGTAAGCACAAACGTCATATTGTCAACTTCGGCAAAGCCATCACGATTGGTGTAGTTGATGAAGAAGTTTATTGTGCGATTCGATACCGTGGACGATTCTCCCGTATAAACGACTGCGTCTGCCGTCATTTTACCCTCAAAATAGACCAAGTCGCAAGAACTTGGTTTGAGATATATCTTTCCACCTATCAAGGCAGTACGGTTTTTAGGCGTCACAGTGATGCACCTCAAGCCTTCCCCGTCTTCGTTGGTATAGACTTCGGAGGAAAGCTGATAGTTCCTCTTGAGCCACGCAGCTGTTGCACCCTGATGCAAAGGTCCCACATACCCTTTCCAGAATAAATCATTCTCTGTGTTAGGTCCTAAGCAGAAGATGTTGTGCAGATTCGTTCTGCGCAGGTTCGATGCGCTTCGACCAGAAGCCGAGAGGCTATAATACAAGCCCGTGTAGAGTTTGAGCATGTGGATGATTCCTGCAGAACCGGCTTCCAGAAAAGACTCAATCATCTCGTTGCCGTCATTTGTCTGCAAGGTGATTCGCGAGAAGAAAGGCACTCTGTGCCTTCGGTTAGCATTAGCCTCTTTGTTCAGTTTCTTTGCCAGGCGTTCGAGGAGCAATTCGTCCGATTCAACGCTTACTTCCCGTAAGTCTTTTGACAATGGTGTCAGCCTGACAGTTGCTTCCAGCTCAGACTTCTTAAGCACGAGTGTTTTGTACCCGATGTATGAAATTTTTACCTGCTCATTATCTTCTATTTTGAGTTCCGCATCACCATCCTCGTTGGTCCAGGCTCCCTTGCCTTCGGTCACATATATGCAAACGCCATCAAGGGCTTCACCAGTTTCTGCATCCACAACGTGGTATTTGTCTTGGGCCAGAATGGCAACAGGGAACAGCGGTAACAAGAAACTAAATAATAGCTTCTTGTAATAGGAAGCGATAAAAATAACATACATTCTTTTCATGTTTCCTTAGATTTCGCAGCTCTTTAATTAAACTGTCTTTGTAAATTCCCGAGCAACATTTTGTTGCCAAGGGTTCTGCCATATCATATTATTCACTTACTTTGATGCCTCGATAGTCCTTCTGTACCTGTTCGTAGCTCTGGAGGTTGCCGATGTCGTAGCGGCGGCCGGGCATCTCCATGGCATGGACGGTGGTCTGGGTGCAGAGCCAGGCGATGTAGCTACCTGGGGCATCCACGCCGCAGCCGCTCTCGATGCCCTTCCGGACGAGGCGCGCGTCGGCCTTTGTATAATAATAGAAAGGCGGTGTGCACCAGTGGGTTTCGGGAGTGGGCGACTTCTCCGTCATGCGCAGGACGCGGTCGTTATCGTCAATCGTCACGACGCCGCACTTCAGAATCTTCTGTTCGTCGGCTTCCCAGAAGCGCATGATGCAGGATGTCTGCTTCTCGTGGGCATAGCGGACGAAGCGTTGCAGGCTGAAGTCGAGCAGGTTGTCGCCGGCAATGACGAGCATGTCGCTGTCCAGCCCGAGGCGGTCGATGGTGAACTGTATGTCGCGGACGGCTCCGAGGCGCGTCTCGTTGCTCTCCGTACCGTCGTCCACGACCGTCACCTTCTGAGTCTTTGTTGCGGCCCACTCCTGGAAGTGACGGGCGAATTTGTGGTTGGAGATGATGATGTATTCATCGACCAGTCCAGCGCCGTCAATATCGTCGATGAGCCAGTCGAGGATGGCTTTGTCGCCCACCTTGAGGAGCGGCTTTGGGAAATTTTCCGTTAGGGGATAGAGGCGGGTTGCATAGCCCGCTGCAAGAATAAGACACTTCATCTTTTTACTTTTTACCTTTTCACCTTTTTACTTTTTATAGCAGTCCGTCGGCGCTTTGGCAGATGTGGACGCTGTACTTTCCTTCGAGTTGTGGGAATGCTGCGAGGTATTCCTTGGTGACCTGACGTGTGATGGCTGCTTCGTAGTCGGGGTCGATGAGCGCCATGCAGCATCCCTTGAAGCCTGCGCCGCTGAAGCGTCCGCCATAGATGCCGTCGGTGTGGCGCATGATGTCGTAGAGCATCTTCAGTTCGGGCGAGCCGGTCTCCCAGTTGGAGATGCTGCTCTGTCCGCTTTCGAAGCTGAGACGGCCGTAGGTCTCCAGGTCGCCGCGGCGCCAGGCCTCGGCTCCCTGCTCCACGCGGTCGAACTCCGTGTACCAGTGCTCGGCACGGCGTCGCCATGTCTCGGGCAGACGCTCCTTGTACTGCTCATAGACCTCACGCGGCACGGCACGCAGGTTGGCCTCGTGGAACTTGCCGTACTCCATACCGGCATACGCCATCAGTGCATAGGCGGCGCTGCGGGCCTCATCGACGCGCATATTGAACTTGCTGCCGGCCAGGGTCCGCTCGATGCCGCTGAAGAAGACGGCGATGCGGTAGGGCTTCATGTCGGGATGTGTGGGGATGAGCTCGTACTCGTCGGTCTTGGTGTCGAGGTAGAGCAGGTGGTTCTTCTTGGAATAGACCTCGCAGCTCTGGTCGAGCTTGCCGCTGTTCACGCCAACGTAGTCGTTCTCGGCTGCCATCGAGATGAGTATCAGCTCCAAAGGCTCCGGGTGGATGAGGTTCACGTGGCAGAGCGCCTTGAGATAGACGAGCGCCACAGCTGCCGACGACGACAGGCCGCCAATGGGCAGGCTGCCCTCGATGACTCCGCTCAGGCCGTAGGTGAGGGGATAGCGCTCGCCGAGCTTGAGGGTGGCGCCGCGCAGGTAGTCCGCCCAGTCGTCGCACTTGTGGCGCGGAACGTCGCGGACGTGGAACTGTGCGCGTTTGTCGAACTGCAGGGAACAAAGCTCCACAACGCCGTTGAGCTTGGGGCTGTAGGCCATGTGGATGCCCTTGTCTATGGCCAGGCCGGTTATCTTACCGAGGTTGGCGTCACTGTGTGCACCGATGGGACATACGCGATAGGGGCAGAAGGCAAGGGCCTCCGGCTCACGCTTGTATATCTCCTGGAATCTCTCTTGACATTTCATGGTTCTTGACATTTTCTGATTATTCTTATTATTTTATTGTGATGTTCTTTACTTCACTCATGTTCTCGCAGAAACGGAGGCGGTAGTTGATGCCTTCGGCCTTGGGGCTGCGGATGGTGATGACCTGCTTCTGCCCAGGGAGCAGAGAAATGAAGTTGTCGCTGTAGTAGGAGCCGTGAATGGGTTTGTCCGCTGCGTCGGTGAGGAGGAGTTGGCAGAAGAAGGCGATACGCTTGCCGTTCTTTATCGTCACCTCCCACTGGTTGCATCCGTCCTTGTCGGCAAGGCGGCGAGCCGTGACGGTGGGCTTTGCCTCGGGCATCGTGCCGAGCGCTTCGAAGCCTCCCGTGCAGGGACCGGTTATGGTGTTCTTACCTTCGTACTTGTTGGTGGAGCACCAGTAGAAGTTGCGGCTTATGACTTCACCCTTGGCATCTGTCAGTTCGAGCGCGATGAAATAGACGGGCGTGATGTTCTGGGGAAGTACGATACCATGACCCGTGGGAGCATCGGGAGCGGTGACAATAGACAGGATGTCGTTCGCCACACCGTCTGCAGGTACATCGACTTTCACCTTGACCGTGTTCAAGTGGCGGCTCTGCAAGTCATAGACCTCAGCCTTGGCCCAAAGTCCTTTCTGCTCCTCGACATAGTCGTTGCTGATGCTGACTGTTCCCTTCAAGTAGTCATATTGTATATGTATAGGCTCCAGGGCGTGCATCGTGTGATAGAGGGAAGCGGTCGGTTCCAGAAACCAGTCCCACAAGCGGGCGCAGATCTGCCAGTTGGGAGAGTTGTGGTACCAGAAGAGCAGGCCCGAGCACCAACGGTCGCCATACTGCAGCTTGTTCTCGTTCCACACCTCCCAAATGCTCTTGCTGTTGATGGCTCCTACCATTTGTCCCCGACGGGCAAACTCCTCGATGCTTTTGCTCTCGCCGTACTGGTTTATCATATCCGTATAGATGGAGGTCATGAGGTAGAAGCCATTGCCCTCCATGTAGTCCCAGGTGGCTTTGTTCATAGGCCAGAGGTCCTCCTTGGGCATCATCTCTCGAAGACTTTCTACAATGGGCAGGGTAGGAGCTCCATACTCGGGATTGAAGCCATCCACGCGACTGCCTCTGTCGGAGCCGGTGTTCTCGTAGTGGCGCATGGGGTTGACCTGCTTGTAGGGACTGCCGTCGTGTACGCCGTCGCATTCGCTCTGCATCTGATAAGGCACGTTGGGGGCGAGGCTCTTGATGAGCTGCTCGGCTCCAGAGATAGCCGTGCTTTCGTTGCTCGAGACGTAGAAGACGATGCTGGGATGGTTGCGGATGCGTTTCATGGTGTTCTCTACATTGGCGAGATAGAGCGGTTCGTCCATAGGATGACGCGTGTCGCCAGTCATCCAAAACTCTTGCCACACAATGATGCCATACTCGTCGCAAAGCTCATAGAAGCGGTCGCTCTCGGCAATGCCGCCTCCCCAGAGACGCAGCAGGTTGATGCCGCACTGGTCGGTGTAGGCAAGTTCAGTCTCCATGCGCTGGTCGTTGGTACGGAGCATGGCCTCGGGTATCCAGTTACTGCCGCGAACGAAGGTCTTGTGACCGTTTACAACAAAGATTTTCGATGTGTCGGGTGTCTCGCGCGTGGCAATGACCTCGCGGATGCCGAAGCGCGTAGAGAGACTGTCCATCGTGTTACCCTTGCCGTCAATGAGTTTCAGGCGAAGGGTGTAGAGATTCTGCGGTCCTTTGTTCTTTGGCCACCAGAGCCGCGGGTTCTTGATGACGAGCTGCGGATAGTCCTTGGGCGAGAACGTAACGGTCACATGCTCACCCCTTTGCAGTTTCATCTTCTTCGAGGTGAAAGTGATAGCCTTCCCATCTCCCTTAAGGGGAAGTTCGTCGATGCTACCGCTCACAGTGCATTCACCGCTGTTGACATTGGGGTTCCAGACTTCTACGCTGATTGTTTCGGAGGCGGCATCGTAGTTCGGATGTGCCAGTTCGGAGGATATGAAGGGACTGCGCAATTGCTGGGCACCGGTGGCGTAGAGACGAATCGGACGCCAGATGCCTGTGTTGCGGTCGCGTACGCCATCTACAAAGGTAAAGTCCCAACCGACAGACATGAGATGCGTGACGTTCTGGCCAATCCAGCCGTCGCCGCCATTATGCCACTCGTCACCAGCACCCCAGCTCTTTGGCGTAGATGTTCCAGGCACATCCACGGGATAGACGCGGATGGCGACGGCTGTCGGCTTACCAGGTTGTACGGCACGGTCGGTAATCTCGAAAGGCTGGCTATTGAACATGCCTGCCATCTGACCAATCATATAGCCGTTGACCCACACTTCGGCACGATAGTTGATGCCCATCGGCTCAAGCCAGATGCGTTTGCCCTTGAAATCCTCCGGCACGATGAACTCCGTGCGGAACCAATAGGTATAGAACTCGCGTCCCACCTGTGCCACGTCGGGAATAAGGTTGTTCGAAAGTTTGTTTGTCTGTCCGTAGTAAGGCTCGGGATAAACCTTCTGCGCCACAAGGTTCGTCAGGACGGTAGCAGGTACGATAGCCTCTGCCCAACCTTCATTGCTGAACCCCGGACGGGAGATTTCTATAGCTGGGGCCTTAATCTCGTCGGCACGAATCATGTACCAAGTCTGACTTCCACCATGCTGAAGGCGTGAGTCAAGAGTGATGTATTCGCGTCCATCGCCAGCTATACTTGCCAGCGCAAATAATAGTGCTATTGCGGTTAATACTCGCCGTTTCATATCAGCTTCCTTTTTCGTCTTTTTCATTACTTTTCCGTGCAAAGATAGTTAAAAGATTGCACTTTGTGAAGCCATATTCTTAAAAACTTGTTATATAATAGTCTTTTTCCTGTCGGATAGTCTCTGAAAGGGAAAAGTTTACTACCTTTGCAAAGCATAAAGCAACGGACAATGTACGATGGACAATGTACGACTGATAGAACTCGACGAGGTGGACTCTACGAATAATTTCCTGCGCCAACTTGATACGGCGGATGAGAACCGTATGACGCTCGTGACGGCTGAGTTCCAAACTGCCGGAAGGGGAGCTGACCAGAATCACTGGGAGTCAGCCAAGGGTGAAAATCTCCTGCTGAGCCTTCGTGTGAAGCCCTCCAACTTGCCTGTCAGACGGATGTTCGCCATTTCGGAGTTGGCAGCCCTTGCCATCAGCGATGCACTTGAAATGTTTCTGACCCTTACTCCCCCTAAAGGTGGGCGGGGGGTCCGCATCAAATGGCCCAACGACATTTACTATGGCGACAGCAAGGTGGCAGGCATTCTTATCGAAAACGACCTGCAGGGAAATAGAGTGTTACGCTCCACAATCGGTATCGGCATCAACGTCAACCAGCGTCGTTTCCTAAGTGATGCGCCCAATCCACGCTCACTGGCCGACATTGTGGGGCACGACGTAGAGCGCCAGCTCGTATTGAAAAAGTTTATGGACCGCTTCACGTACTGGTTCGGGCAAATTGACGACGCTGGCGAGGAAGCCCTCGATGCTTTGCACGAGCATTACAAGAGTCAGCTCTATCACTTCAGCGAAGAGCATAGCTACAGCGACAAGGAAGGTACCTTCCGCGCCACAATCATCGATGTGGAACCAAACGGGCACCTTATCCTGCAAGATACAAAAGGAAATCAACGCCGCTACGCATTCAAGGAAGTGAAATATGAAATATTAAAAGGTGAAAAAGTGAAAAGTCGAAAAAGTAAAAATTGCAGATTAATTGTAAATAGTAAATGACATGGTGAGATTTAAACGTATTCTACTCAAGCTCTCGGGCGAAAGCCTGATGGGCGAACAAGGCTACAGCATCGACGTGAAACGTCTTAACGAGTATGCCGTGCAAATTAAGGAAGCCGCCGATATGGGCGTGCAAATAGGTATCGTCATCGGTGGCGGCAACATCTTTCGCGGGCTAACAGGAGCCGGTAAGGGCTTCGACCGCGTCAAGGGCGACCAAATGGGCATGTGTGCTACGGTCATCAACTCTTTGGCCTTGAGCAGTGCATTGGGTGCCATCGGACAGAAGAACCGCGTGATGACGGCTATCCGTATGGAACCCATCGGTGAGTTCTACAACAAGTGGAAGGCTATCGAGGCAATGGAGCAGGGCGAAGTGGTCATCTTCAGCGCAGGCACAGGCAGTCCCTACTTCACCACAGACACAGGTTCGTCCCTGCGAGGCATAGAGATTGAGGCCGACGTGATGTTGAAAGGAACCCGTGTGGACGGTGTCTATACTGCAGACCCCGAGAAAGACCCGACGGCTACCAAGTTCCACGACATTACCTACAACGAAGTTATTGCACGAGGACTGAAGGTAATGGACATCACCGCAACTGCTATGTGTATGCAGAACAACTTGCCCATTTATGTTTTCAACATGGATGTTGTGGGTAATCTCCGTCGCGTTCTCAGCGGTGAGGAGATAGGTACTTTGGTGCATACGGAGAAATAAAAATTTCATCTTTCCAAGAACTAAGAGGAGGGTGTGTCAAAATACAATTAATATAATATAAACAACGGATTACACGGATTTGACGGATTTAAGCCACGCTGATAATCAGCATTTAAGATAATCCGTTGAATCAGTGTAATCCGTTGTTGTTAATTATGACACACCC
>JAILRU010000103.1 GCA_024697945.1 Bacteroidaceae bacterium | reverse complement strand
GATATCCGTATGACGTACACCGGAGACCCAGCACTTTGTCGATAACCGGAGCCATATAACGGGAAAAAAGCTCTCTTACGTGAAATATTCCACCAAAAGCGGTGATTTTCTCAGATTTTATTTGTACCTTTGCCATGTCATTGATGATTTTGCTTGTCTTTAAACGCAGCACTAAGGTAAGTGAAAAATCTGACATGACAAAATCCTGGGCAATATTTTGTTGCCCAGGAACTTATAAAGATAGTTAAACTAAAGTGCTGCGGAATTTAGGATAAGTATTCACCCAGTTGATGAGCCCTGCGCTCCGGAGGACATCTTAACTATTGAGCAGAAATGAAAGATTCCTAAAAGGAGTTTGGCAATTCTGCTCTTACCTCTTTGTGCCACAGAGACGACCGAAATAATGGTTCTTCGCTAAGCTCAGGCGCAGGCGGAACAGGGATAACGATTCAAGATCATGAAGGAAGATATTAAGGAAAGACTTAGAGTTTTTATAGAGAGTGAGGGTAAGTCTTGTTCTGAGTATAGTGAACCGTTTATAATGTGGATAAATGGTGAGCCATACGTGTAATTATTGCGCTGGACTGATATAATTTTATATAAATATGTGTTAATATTCAAGTAAAATTCGCTGCATATCGAGAAGTTTTTGTACTTTTGCAAAAAATTCTAATTATGGAGAGAATAAATCGCAATGAATATATCGCTTTGATCGGCAGTTTACTAGGTAAAGGCGAGGCTGTGGTACTGACTGGTCATCGCAGGGCTGGAAAGAGCTGTTTATTGGAGATGCTGGCAGCAGAACTGTCGCCTAAGGGTAATGTCATCTACATAGATATGGAGAACCCGGAGAACGCTGACCTAACCACGTTCCGGGAGTTGTCGGAAAGGATAAAGGAAGCTTTAGTGGAAGGCCACCGCAATTACGTACTCATAGACGAGGTGCAGGAGGTAAAGGAGTTTGAGAAAGCCTTGCGTTTCTGGGTGAAACAGGATGGTGTGGACGTGGTGGTGACGGGTAGCAATGCGGCTATGCTGTCTAGTGACATTGCATCTTCATTTGCCGGACGCTATCATCGTGTGCATGTGAGCACTCTGGACTATAGGGAGTTCCTAATCTTTTATGGATTGGAAGACTCTGACCACACTTTCTCACATTATCTGCGCTGGGGCGGATTACCGTTCCTGTATCGTATTCCCTTGGAGGACGAACGGACCAGGACGGAGTATCTGGGCAGCATCTACGATACCATCTTCGTGAAGGATATCGTTCGACGCAAGAATGTGCGCAACGTGTCGCTACTGGACAATCTGGCCCGCTTCGTTGCAGACAACAGCGGAAAGGTGTTCTCTGCCAACAGTATAGCTAAGTATATGAAAGGTAGCTCTATGGCTGTATCTGCCAACACAGTCGCGGAATATATGGACGCCTTGTGTGATACGTACATGATTGACCGTGTGAAACGCTACGACATCAAGGGCAAGAGTGTGTTTGAGCAACAGGACAAATACTATTTTGAGGATTTGGGTCTGCGGAACTACCTGTGCCGTGATAAGCGGAGTCTGGATATTGAAAAGGTGCTTGAGGGTGCAGTGTATCTGAAACTCAAGCGTAGCGGCTATGATGTGTATGTGGGACAGTTGAACGGGAAGGAGATAGACTTTGTGGCCCGTCGGGGCGACGAGATATTATACGTGCAGGTGGCCCTGCATGTGAGCAGCGAGGAGACTTACGGGCGCGAGTTTGGCAACCTGAAACTGATAAAGGACAATTACCCCAAGTATGTGGTGACGATGGATCCGAATGTGGGGCTGATTCACGACTCGGGAATCGTGGCCTGCTCCGCCAGGCAGTTCTTGTTGAAATCATGAGCATTGAACTCTGCTTCTAGCCATACTCAAACAGTATGGGTAGAGTATGGCTAAAGCGAGGGTGATGCGAGAGTGAAACGAGCCAAAAGCGAGTAAGCAACTACTGGGTTATGACCTTTGTCCCCAAAAAGAGTTGGATGCTTACGATGAGGGCTGAAGGATGATGTATGAGGGCTGAAGGAAGAAGGCTGAAGGATGAGGGCTGAAGGCTGAAATGATGGCTGAAATATGAGGGCTGAAGGATGAGGTATGCGCTCTCGCTTAACCACGGCCTTGCAACTCTAAAATGATTTCATCAACTATGTATAAATCACTCATTAGATAGAGACCTGTCTTCTCATCGTGCAGGCGCTCATTGGTATACGAAGTATAGAAAATGTCAAGTGCACGCTCGCTACTTATATCTAAACGCTGGGCCAGAAGCGTTACAATGCGCCCTATCTTGTTCCACATCAAAAGATCACTCAGCATAGGCTTTCACTTGAACAGATGATAAAAAATGCATGTGGCAGTCAACCACCTCCTGCTTGGTGATGCAAATCTGATGGTAGGGCTGATGCTGGGCAAGTAGACCCAATGCAGCCTCTTCATCAATAAGACCGGCCATATAGTTCTCCACAGTATCAATCACGCGGTCGTTGGCCACACCACCCTCGATGATGTCCCACTGGCGCCACTCTTCACCACCACGACGGTTGCCTACGATGAAATGCAGCCATTCACGGTCGTAGTGTTCAAACTTATGGAAACCTTCACCAAAGTCCAGTGCCTTGCGACCAATGACCACAAGCGGACTTTCCACAACTTCATTGCTTCCGTGATATACTTTTATCATGCTGTAACTCCCTGTTTTTGCTCCCAAATCTGAAGAGCACCTAACACATCCTCCGTTACATGCTCGCGGCTCTGAGTACGCAGCGCTTCATATCCAGGCATGATGAACCCCGCAATGAGTCCCACACGTTTCATCCTCCGATACATCTCGCCTGCACTGCAACCCAATTTCCGGGCCGCTGCTTCTACGCACGATGATGTGAATATGTTACGAATCTCTTCCATATTTCTTTGCAAAGGTACAAATTTTTATTCAACTTAAGAAATTTATATGAGATTTTTACTCTGAATCGGTCTTTTGACCAACTTTTGGTGAAAAAAGGTAAGCATCCAACATCTTTTTAACGAGGTGCTAAATGATAATTAACTGAAGTTTCTGAAGTTAAAGTGGAAGTAAAAATGGAAGTAAAAGAGGAAGTTGAAGTGAAGAGTGAAGAGTGAAAAATTAAAAAAGGGAAAAAGGGAATCACCTGTAAAACCCTGTGTTTAGATTTAGACAGATTTAGACAGATTTAGACAAAAACAATAAAAACTCTCACATAGTATGTGTCGGGCATTATTGCCCTTATACGATGGAAAGCTGATGCTTTTCCTTGTGTGCAAGCACCGCGATATGTAGAAGGGTACGCTTTGTGCTTGTTCATCGTCCCATATGAGATGAAAAGTTTCTTTAAGTAGAGAAAAAACGGGAAATGTCACATGGAAAATGAAGATATTTTCATGTTTTTGATGAGATTTGTGTAAAAATTACTATCTTTACAGCGGAAAAATAAGCCAAAGGAATGAAGGACTATCCCGATAGGATGTCGCCAGAACAGGCGAGAAGGTTTGGTGACGATGTGCTGAACATCGTCAGTCAGATACCTCACGGACGAGTGACCACCTATGGCCTCATTGCTACACTGGTCGGATGGCCGAGCCATTCAAGGATGGTGGGGAGAACATTGAGATATACTCCTGGAGCAGAGTTACTTCCCTGTCATCGGGTGGTTAACAGGGTGGGACGAACTGCCCCTGGCTGGAGCCGCCAGCGTCTGTTGCTAGAAGAAGAGGGTGTTCGCTTCAAGGCCAATGGACATGTGGATATGGCACGGTATTTTTGGGAGCCGGAGATTGTAAATGAAGAGTGAAAAATGAAGAGTGAAATATTAAAAAGTTAAAAGTAAGAATGATATGAAGAAGTTTGAATTGATGGCATTGCCGTATGCGGTGGATGCGCTGGAGCCGGTAATAAGCAAGCAGACGCTGGAGTTTCATCATGGGAAGCATTTGGCTGGGTATGTGAATAATCTGAATGGCCTGCTGGAAGGGAGCCCGCTGGCAGAATTACCCTTGGAGGAGATTGTGTGTAAAGCTACAGGTGGCATCTTGAATAATGCTGGGCAGATACTGAATCATAATCTGTATTTTGGGCAGTTTACGGGGGAGCCGACAAAATCGGCTCCTACAGGAAAGCTGGCTGAGGCTATAGCCCGTGACTTTGGGTCGTTCGAGGCGTTTAAGGAGGCATTCCAGAAGGGTGGGGCAACGCTATTTGGCTCAGGTTGGGTGTGGCTGTCTGCTGATAAGGATGGCAAGCTCGTGATTACACAAGAACCTAATGCAGCCAATCCCGTTCAGAAAGGCTTGAAGCCGCTGCTGACCTTTGATGTTTGGGAGCATGCATACTATCTGGACTATCAGAACCGCCGTCCTGACCACCTGGCTGCGCTGTGGCAGATTATCGATTGGAACGTTATAGCAAAAAGGTTATAGGTTATTGGTTATAGGTTATTGAGATTTTAATGAAGATGAGTTGTAGAGAATTCTCTTTTGAAGGATTGGAGGTGTATAAAAAGGCACGTTCATTGGTTTCTGATGTGTACCGTCTAGTTCTATGATGGAAGTCTTTTGTGAGTTACAGACCGCGTGTGACCTTGATTATATAAATGAAGTGCAGTTAAACGCGTTACGTCCCCAGTTTACCGATATAGCTAAGATGCTTTCTGGCTTACGTAGTTCGCTTGAGGCAAAACTCAATAACCAATAGTCATTAACCAATAACCATTAACCAATAACCATTAACCAATAACCATTAACCAATAACCATTAACCAATAACCATTATTATTATGAAAGAATTGAAAGGAACAAAGACCGAGCAGAACCTCAAGGAGGCTTTTGCAGGCGAGAGTATGGCACGCAACAAGTACACGTATTTTGCTTCTAAGGCCAAGAAGGACGGCTACGTGCAGATTGCCTCTATCTTCGAGGAAACTGCTGCCAATGAGAAGGAACATGCCAAGATGTGGTATAAGTACCTGAACGGTGGTAGCGTGAGTGATACCAAGGCGAATTTGGCGGATGCTGCCAATGGCGAGAACTTTGAGTGGACGGATATGTATGCGCGCATGGCCAAGGAGGCTCGTGAGGAGGGCTTTGATGAGATCGCAGAGAAGTTCGAACTGGTGGGTGCAATCGAGAAGCACCATGAGGAGCGCTATCGCAAGTTGTTGAAGAATATCAAGGATGCGGTGGTCTTCTCTCGTGAGGGGGATGTCATCTGGCAGTGCAGCAACTGTGGTCATATCGTCATCGGTAAGAAGGCACCTGAGGTTTGTCCCGTGTGCGACCATCCGCAGAGCTACTTCCAGATCAAGGCGGAGAATTATTAGCTTATTTTACCTTATCAGCTTCGCAATCTGCTTCTCGGTGGCCTCGGGCAACAGCCTGCACAGGTGCTCAAACATTCGCTCGTAGGACTCCTGCGGCGTGCGCTCACATAGACACATCTCGCGCCCTAACAGCCGCTCTGGTGTCGTCAACAGCGACCAGCCCCAGCCGTATTCGCGCCCATGCTTGTCAGTGGGATATACGAAGTCCTCAGTTACGATACGACAGGCCATCTGCAGGCGCGTCACGTAGCCATCAAACTTGCTGCGCATCTTGGGCCCGTCAAAGCCACAAGCAGCACGCAATTCGCGCGTTATTAGGCTGCCGTATTCGGCCAACGTCAGCAGGATAGTATCCTCGATAGAGCCCTCGACAGGCGCAGTTCTAGATGCGCGGCGGTAGTTGCACAAATCGGGCCACCACTCCTTGCTCACAAAGCCCGCCTTGCCTGCAAAGAACTTTCCATACACGCAACGACCCTCAGTGACGATGGGACCCTTCCACTTCCACAGTGGCCAGTCCCAGCCGCCATCATCGAACACCACATATCGATTGTCCTCATCGACAACATCCTCAGCCGAATAGCCGCGAATGCCACTATCCAGCAGCGGCAGGAACCCCACCTCCTGGATGAAGTTCATCAACTCAGGACAATTGTGTATCTCTATGTTTCTCATATCTGAATGAAGTTAAAGAAGCGACGATAGGCCTCCACCTTTTTGTCGAAAGACAAGGGGTAGGCGCGAGAGGAAGAAGGGAGGCGATACAATTTGATGGATGATGTAAGAGGTAAGACGACTGATGTATTGACTTTGGGGACAATAGGAGTGCCAAGCGAGTCACAGATGGTTTCTGTGGCCTTCTCGCCTGTGGCGACGATGGCACGAAGATGGGGCAACTGAGAGAGTAAAGACGGGATGTCTGTAGGCTCTACCACCTCGAGGAATTTATCAGATGCATTATCCTGCAAACGACGAATAGCAGTAGATGTGTCGAAGAAGGCAAGGCCTTTCTCTTGGCAGAAGGCCACAATCTCGTCTATCTTGAAGCGCTTGGCTTCAAGATCCACAAAATGGTTCTTATCGCCAAAGAATATCTGTCCCTCAATGCGCCAGTGGTCGTTGATGAAGTTGGGATAATAGAAGTCCATGCACCACCGCTTGCGTTGCGGTGGGAAACTACCCAAGAACAGTACCTTTGCATTCTCTGGCAGGAAGGGACGGAGGGGATGATACTCCACGCCATCCTTGCTACGGGCGATATTCTCTGTGTTCAGATAAGAGGTCATCGTTTCATCCAATACTGTCGTTCTTGTTCTGACATCTTCTCGATGGCGTAACGGAGCATGGTGCGTGGCATCTCATGAGCATGTTGATGGAGGAAGTCTCGTAGTAAATCCATGGAGCATCGTTTCCCCATTTCGCGCAGCATCCAACCAACAGCCTTATGCATCAGGTCGTGCGGATGGTGCAGATGTATCTCAGCATAGCGCAGACACCACGAGGGATCGCCCTGTTGCGAGGTCTTCCAAGAGCACACGATACTCATGCGTTGTTTCCACAGGCAGGGGCTTTGGGCGAGGTCGTCAAGAAGATGAATCTTATAGTCCCTATCACCAAGGTTAGTCGGCAGCAGCAGCCAATGCCCTAGAATCTTATGTACAGACAAATCCACGAGATCCCAGTTGTTCGCTTGCTCTGAATAATGCAGATACATTGTCAGTATTTCATCGCGGCCTCTTATTGCAGCCTCATCGTGCTCTAGTTTTTTCGTAGCTATCCGTTCGAATTTCGCCACAAGTATCAACAAACCGCAAAGCCTCACCTCGTGCCAGCGATTCATCAGCAACTCAGGCACCTCGCTCAAGGGAAAGTCCTTTGGAACAGCCTTTACCACCTCTCGTGTCTGTGGTACTTTCAGCCCCAGGAACTCATCGCCCTCGCCATATTCACCTGGTCCCGTTTTGAAAAAGCCCATGAGTATCCGTCGCTGCTTCTCATTCTGCAGCGACTCCATGTATGCGATTATATCATGGGCAGTCATCATCTGCTTAGAATCTGCTCTGCGTGCTCTTTGGTCTTCACCTGCTTGCCAGCAAAGATCTGTTCGATGATGCCCTCCTCATTAATAATAAAGGTGGTGCGGATGGTTCCCATCGTCTTCTTGCCATACATCACCTTTTCGCCCCAGGCGCCCATCGCCTCTAACAGCGTCTTGTCCACATCGGCAATCAACGGGAAAGGCAGCTCATGCTTCTCCTTAAACTTCACGTGCGAGGCAGCAGAGTCCTTACTCACCCCCACGACCTCATAGCCTGCACCCTGCAACTCGCCGTAATGGTCTCTCAGACTACAAGCCTCAGCCGTACAGCCGCTCGTGTTGTCCTTCGGATAGAAATAGAGCACTAACTTGCGGCCTTTGTAATCACTCAGACGGATGTCCCGTCCCTGTTCGTCCTTGCCCAGAATTTCGGGCGCTTTGTCTCCAATAATCATAGTTATACTCTTTTATGGTCATAGTATTATTGCTATTCCTACCCATTGTTGTCGTGGCGGGGCAGGCGCAGAATAGGACAGTATTGGGGAATTGGCTGGATTTACCACCCCGTTTGCTCCCAGCCTGCGGCTTTGTACCAGGAAGTCTTCTGGAAATCGGCATTCCAACTGTAGCCGTTGCGGTCGTATTTCTCCATCGGCACGAACATCGAGACGCCTCCGAAGCAGTCAGGGTCCAGGATAATAGGATAGGTACAGTAGTTGGCATACCATTTGTCCGTCGAGGAGTGAGAGTGTAAGGGAATGGCTTCGTTGAAGGCTGTCATCCAGGTCATATAGTCCTCGTCTGAGAGCAGACGGCGCATCGTGGTGCGCATGTCGAAGCAGTAGGTAAACCTGTCTATGGAGATGTTGCAATAGTACTGGAAACCGTTGCTGGTAGGTTCCAGACGATTCATGTAGTAGGGAGTCAGCAGCCTGCCTGTTATCTCGGCAAAGGGCTCAAGCCTCGTACAATCTATGCAGGAAAGCAGTACGCCAGGGTAAAGGAAGCCGTTGTACGTGGCTGGGTAGCCGCTATCATAACCCCTGACGATGCCCATTGCATCGCCTTGGCTGAGAGCTTCGATGACTTTATCGTAGGGCGCACCTGGTCCTGGAATTTCTGAAGGAGACCCCACCATGTAGTTCGTCACATCCCGCAGCTCATATGCCACCTCGATACTTTGCATGAAGCAGGCGTCGAAGAAGATGTACTCGAACTTGGGCAGGTGGGCAAGCACATCGTGCAACACGGGTATCTCCATCTCAGTCTTTCCTGAAGGTACAGTCTCGTCCTTTCCGAAGGTCTTTTGCCTTGTAGATTTCTGTTCGGGTGTCCAGCCTGTGGCATGGGACCAGAAGGTGATGCCGTAGTGGCGGGCAGGGAAATAGTGCTCTATCTCGCGGAGTACTTCAAGCATTGTGAGCGAATCGGTGGTGCAGAGTTCCTCTTCGTATTGTTTCCAGAGCTTCATGCCGCCCTTGGCCGACATTTCGTAGATGGCTGGCTTTTGCTGCTTGTCGTCCAGGAATATGATAAAGTTGACATTCTCAGGAACCATGTTTTTGCCTTTAACCATCTCTGTGGTGTCTCCACGAACTGAGGAAGTGAGCGTGTTGTCGGCAGCCATATAGACGATGACGGTACGTTCGGCCTCTGCTCGCGGTTGAGGAGTGGGGTCAACGGGAGGCTCAAGCTTGTCGCTACATCCGGTTAATAGAAAACAGAGAATAAAAAACAGATAACAATTCTTCATTCTATTATAAGATAATGTATGGCCAGAAGCCATTTCGCGCTGCAAAAATACAAAAAAATCTTCATTCATCGTTCTTCATTCTTCTTTTTTATGCAATAACTGAGCATTTCTATCCGTTATTATATCGTATGCAATGGATAAATAGAATACGCCAGGTGAAGATTGTGCTTGTCACTCTGGCTGTCGTGCTCAGCGTTGCCTCGCTCGTTGTGTCTAATTTTCTCGTGCGTGACCTCAAGGTGGAGGAACAGCGCAAGATGGAGATATGGGCCGAGGCTATGCGTTCGCTGAACAATGCCGACGAGACCACCGATCTCACCCTTGTCTGGACTGTCCTCAATAGCAACAATACCATCCCAGTTGTCGTGCTTGACAGCGAGGGACGTGTGCAGGACTATCGCAACATAGAGGTGACATCGTTGTCGGGTGCAGCCCTCGACTCATTGGTGCTTCACGAGGCACAGTCGATGAGGCAGAGCGGTCGAGCCATTCGCATCAGTTTTGGTGAAGATGACTACATGGAGATTTGCTATGCAGACAGCCTTATCCTGCGCCGTCTGGCCTGGTGGCCATACGTACAGCTCGGTGTCGTACTCATCTTCGTTGTTGTAGCCATCTTTGCTTTGCTCAGTAGTAAGAAGGCGGAGCAGAACAAGGTTTGGGTCGGACTGAGCAAGGAGACTGCACACCAGCTTGGCACGCCTATCAGCAGCCTGATGGCCTGGCAGGAGGTGCTGCGCGAAACCTATCCCGATGACGAATTGCTTCCAGAGATGGGAAAGGATGTCCAGCGCTTACAGCGTATTGCAGAGCGTTTCAGCAAGATAGGTTCCCAACCGGAACCGAAACCTGAGAATCTCAACGAGGTGCTTTTGGGTGTGATGGAATACATAGGCCGCCGCACCAGCAATCGCATCACGATGAAATCCAATCTGCCGTCGGAGCCTCTCATCGCTCCTGTCAGTGCACCCCTCTTCGAATGGGTCATCGAGAACCTTTGCAAGAATGCTATTGATGCGATGGAGGGCGAGGGCAGTATCACGCTGACAGCTCGCGAAGAACCGGACTGTATCAGCGTCGAGGTCAGCGATACTGGTAAGGGCATTCCAAAGAATCGGTTCAGTTCTGTCTTCACACCAGGCTATACGACAAAAGAGCGTGGGTGGGGACTCGGACTTTCGTTGGCCAAACGCATTGTCGAGGAATACCATAATGGACGCATTTTCGTCAAAAACTCCGAATTAGGGAAAGGCACGACGTTCCGTGTAGAGCTCAAAAAGCACTAACGTCATTTACAATTTGACGATTTACAATTTACGATTTTTACGCGATTTTACGATATAAAGATTTAGGTTTATACGTCTGTTATATACGTTTTATTCACTAAAGGCAATAATTTTTTACTTTTCATTTCTCACTTATCACTTTTTTTCGTACTTTTGCAGCCCGATGGGAAAACTGGACGGTTATAAAGTTGATTTGAAAGGCGTGCAGAGCGATACTGTGTCGTACCGTTGGCAGGTTGACAATGACTTCTTCTCCGCTGTTCAGGGTCCTGAAATCAGGCAGGGTCTGCTCGATGTAGCATTACGGGTGAAGCGGACATCTGGCGCCTACGAACTGGAGTTCCAGCTGAAGGGCAAGGTGGAAGTGACGTGCGACCGCTGTCTTGAACCAATGGACCAACCTATCGACGCTCAGTGCATGCTCCGTGTAAAGATGGGCGATGACTATGCCGACGATGGCGATGTGGTCACCATTCCAGAGCGGGACGGCACTATCAACGTGGCCTGGAACATCTATGAGTTCGCTGCTCTGCAGATTCCCTTGCGCCATGTACATCCCGAAGGGGAATGTAAAGCCCCCTCTCCCGACCTCTCCCCCGAGGAGGAGAGGAGTGACCCGCGATGGGATGCTCTAAAAGAAAAAGTAAAAAATTAAATAGTAAATCGTTAAATAGTAAATAACTATGGCACATCCAAAAAGAAGACAGTCCAAGACCAGGACTCTTAAAAGAAGAACTCACGACAAGGCTGTAGCTCCCGCATTGGCAGTTTGTCCCAACTGCGGCGAGTTCCACATCTATCACACAGTATGCCCTGCTTGCGGTTACTATCGCGGCAAGGTCGCTATCGAAAAAGAAGCTTAAATCAGTTTGGAGTAAGTTAAGAGTTAGGAATTAAGAGTTAAGAAAGATACTCCGGATGCGAGACACATTATCGTATTTTGGTTTTTTTCTTAATTCTTAACTCATAATTCTTAACTTGTAATATGTCCATGGAACAGATTAATGCCGTCATAACTGGTGTGGGCGGATATGTGCCCGACTATATCCTCGACAACGAGGAGATGTCGCGGATAGTGGATACCAGCGACGAGTGGATTATGGAGCGTGTCGGTGTCAAGACACGTCACATCCTCAAACCAGAACAGGGTAGCGGAACATCCTATATGATGACGCGAGCCGTCAGTCAGTTGTTGCGCAAGACAGGGGCTGCCCCCGATTCCATAGAGATTGTCATTTGCGCCACAACGACGCCCGACTACCATTTCCCATCTACCGCATCACTTGTCATTGGTAATTGCGGTCTAATCAACGCTTTCGGCTTTGACATGGAGGCGGCCTGTGCTGGCTTCCTCTATGCGATGGAGGCTGGTGCCAACTACATCCGTTCTGGTCGCTACAAACGTGTTATCGTCTGTGGCGGTGACCACATGAGTTCCATGACCAACTATGAGGACCGCAATTCTTGTCCCATCTTTGGCGATGGTGCTGCATGTGTCATGATGGAGGCAACAACCGAGAAGGTTGGACTTATTGATGGTTTCTATCGTGTGGATGGCAGAGGTTTCCAGAATCTCCACATGGCAGCAGGCGGCTCTGCCAAGATGCCAAGCCATGAGAGTGTGGATGCTCGCGAACATTTTGTCTATCAGGAGGGTAGGGCAGTCTATAAGCATGCCGTACTCGATATGACAGATGCGGTCAAGACTATCATTAAGTGCAATGACCTGTCGAAGGACAAGATTGCTTGGGTGATACCCCATCAGGCCAATATCAACATTGAAATCTCTGTGGCCGAGCGCGTTGGAATAGCTAAAGACCATATCATGATAAACATCGACCACATGGCAAATACCTCTGGAGGCACGTTGCCACTGTGTTTGTGGGAGTACGAGCCTCAGCTCAAGAAAGGTGACAAGCTGGTCTTCACCGCTTTCGGAGCCGGCTTCACTTGGGGCGCAAGTTACATGATATGGGGCTATGACGGTGCAACAGAAGCTGCCAGAGAGCCAGCTCAGTTCTACAAGGAAGGACTGATGACCCGAGAAGAGTGGAAACAACTTCGACAAGTCCATAGTTCATAGTCCATAGTCCATAGTTGGGCTACGCACTGCAATTGAGCAAAGAAAATAACTATGGACTCATAACTATGGACTATGAACTCTTAACTATGGACTAAATGTTTAAATCCGGTTTCGTCAATATCGTAGGCAACCCGAATGTCGGGAAGTCAACCCTCATGAACCTTCTGGTGGGGGAACGTATCTCCATTGCCACCTTCAAGGCTCAGACCACACGCCATCGCATCATGGGTATCCTCAACACGCCTGAGATGCAAATCTGTTTCAGCGATACGCCTGGAGTCTTGAAACCCAACTACAAGCTGCAGGAACAGATGTTGCAGTTTTCTGAGAGCGCCTTGCAGGATGCTGACGTACTGCTCTACGTTACCGATATGGTTGAGACGCCCGACAAGAACAGCGACTTCCTCGAGAAAGTAAAGCGCATGACCGTCCCCGTCCTCGTCCTCATCAACAAAATAGACCTGAGTGACCAGAAAAGCCTGACCGAGAAGGTCGAGTTGTGGCACGAGGCATTGCCACAGGCGGAAATCATCCCCATCAGCGCCCTGCACAAGTTCAATGTGGACAATGTGCTCAAGCGCATCCAGGAACTTCTGCCCGAAAACCCCGCTTATTTCGACAAAGACCAGTGGACCGACAAGCCCGCACGTTTCTTCGTCACTGAAATCATCCGTGAGAAGATACTCCTCTATTACGACAAGGAAATTCCATACAGCGTAGAGGTTGTCGTAGAGCAGTTCAAGGAAACTGACAAGAACATCCATATCAATGCCGTTATTTATGTGGAGCGCGACAGCCAAAAGGGCATCATCATCGGACACCAGGGCATTGCCCTGAAACGTGTCAGCACCGAAGCCCGCAAGAGCCTCGAGAAGTTCTTCGGCAAGAGCATCTATCTCGAGGTCTTCGTCAAGGTCGATAAGGACTGGCGCCAAAGCGACCGCGCCATGAAAGCATACGGATATAATCTTGAATAGTCCATAGTTCATAGTCCATAGTTCATAGTCCATAGTTCATAGTTATGAATATTGCTATTTTTGTTTCAGGCGGTGGAACAAACTGCGAGAATCTGATTCGGCATTTTGAGCATTCCGATTCTGTGAAGTGCGCATTGGTGGTCTGCAACAAGCCCGATGCCTATGCCTTGGTGCGAGCCGAACGACTGGGTGTGCCTACAACCGTGATAACGAAGCAGCAACTGAATAATCCTGATGAGATGCTGCCCCTATTGCAAAGCTACGACATCCATTTCATCGTGCTGGCTGGTTTCCTACCCCTCATACCTGCCTATATGACAGAGGCTTATCCTCGTCGCATCATCAACCTGCATCCTGCATTGTTGCCCAAGTTTGGTGGCAAGGGCATGTGGGGACATCATGTCCACGAGGCAGTGAAGGCTGCTGGCGAGACCGAGACAGGCATGACCGTGCACTATGTCACTCCCGTTTGTGATGGTGGCGAGATTATCGCACAGTATCGCGTTGTCCTTTCCCCTGACGACACTGTCGATGATATAGCAGAGAAAGAGCACCAACTGGAGATGGAATACTTCCCCCAAGTGGTGGAACAGGTCCTTCGGGAAGTTAAAGACTAAGTAAACAGAACTATCGTAAGCTATTACTTATGAAAAAGTTATTCATACTTCTGGCCGTTATGGCGGCTTCTTTTTCGACTTTTACCAACTCCACGCTTCTGGCTAAGGAAAACAGATGGAAAGTTAACGGAGACCATTCCGTTCAGTGGGAAACCTCTCAGGGCGAGTTACCCTATTCCGACCACATTGAGATGTCAGGTCTTCGTGCCTCTGTGGTCTATTATTGGGGCGTGAATGCCCAGAAGCAGTTCACGATGGACCGCCATCTGGTGTTCCCTATGCTCAGGACCATTCCCAATAACACCCACGCCAGTTGGATGCCTCGCTGCGATGTGGATTTCCTGAAGGGAATGACGGCTAACAACCGTTATATGTCTCAGGAGGAAGTAAAGACGGTTACCATAGATGGTGTACTGAGTGTTCTCAGCACCATCAAGGGCGATGGTAACGAGTTTGAGATTAAGCGCCATTTTTTCCCAAGCACCAATACTCCTGCGGTCTGCGAATTATATTCCATTAAGAACGTTGGCAAGAAGAAAGAAACCATCCGAGTACCAGCTCTATATCAAGTTCATACAACTAACGAAGAGGACGGCACACGCGGTTCATACAAACTGGTGGCAAGAACAGAATTCAAAGAGGCTTTCAAGGAAACCTTAGAGCCGGGAGAAATAACATTTTTCTATTGTTCCATTCAGGCATTTGCAGAGGCAGACGAGAAGGAGATAGATTTGGATGTGATTGAAGAATCCGTATGCCGATACGATTTTGTTGATAAGGTTGCCAATAGGGATTTATCATTTGAATGCCCTGACGAGACCATCCAAACTCTCTTCCAGATGAGTAAGATTCGTGCCAGCGAGAGTATCTTCTATACCCAGAACGGCCTCATGCACGCTCCTGGAGGCGAATCGTACTATGCTGCCATGTGGTGCAACGACCAGGCCGAATACGTGAATCCCTTCTTCCCCTTCTTGGGCTACGATAAGGGCAACGAGAGTGCTATGACCACTTGGCGTTGTTACCTGAAACTCCTCAATCCCGATTACAAATTCGTGCCTTGGAGCATTATCTGCGGAGGCGATGATGTGTTTGGTCCCTTCGACCGTGGCGATGCTGCTATGTTGGCCTACGGAGCCAGTCGTTATTGCTTGGAACGTGGCGACAAGGAGATTGCTCAGGAAGTTTGGCCTTTGATAGAATGGTGCCTGGAATACTGCCATCGCAAGCTCAACCAGCACGGAGTAGTTGCCAGCGATGCCGACGAGTTGGAGGGCCGTCTGCCCGCAGGTGATGCCAACCTCTGCACCAGCAGCCTCTACTACGATGCTCTTATCAGCGCGGCATACCTCTTAGATGAGTTAAAAGGTTCAAGGGTTCAAGGGTTCAAGAGTTCTGCTAATGCTGCTACCTACAGAAAGCAGGCAGCTACTCTTCGCCAGAACATAGACAAATTCTTCCATGCTACGGTCGAGGGTTACGATACCTATCGTTATTACGAGGGCAACGATGTCCTGCGCTCTTGGATATGTATTCCCCTCACGATGGGCATTTACGAACGTGCTCAGGGTACCCTGCAGGCTATGTTCTCGCCTCAGCTGTGGACGGAGAACGGCATGCTCTCTCAGAGTGGCGACAAGATATTCTGGGACCGCTCCACCCTTTACGGCTTCCGAGGCGCCTTTGCTGCAGGCTATGCTGATAAAGCTCTTGAGTACCTGAAGAAATTCTCAGCCATCCGTCTGCTTGGCGAGCATGTTCCCTACGTCGTCGAGGCTTGGCCCGAAGGTGGTCTGCGCCATCTCTCAGCCGAGAGCGGACTCTATTGCCGCATCATCACGGAGGGCTTGTTCGGCTTCCGTCCCACAGGCTTCCGCAGCTTCACCCTAACCCCTCAGATGCCAACAGAGTGGAACGAGTACAGCCTCTACCGCGTGAATGCCTGCACAGACACCCCCATCAATATATTGGTGGAGCGCACCACAAATGGCAAGCTGTCTGTTAAGATACAGAAGGAACTCAATACCATCAAGACCTACACCATCAAGCCAGGCGAGACCATCAGGGTGAGGTTGTAGTTCATATCAGCATTCTCGTTCGCTTCTGATATTCCTCGTAGCCAGGTTTGTTCTGCCGTTGTCGTCGTTCCATCATAGGGATGCTGACAAACAGGAATAGTGCTGTCATTGCAATGGGACCAACAATGCGCCAGTCGAGGATTCCCTGCGAGGCGTACATCACCCATACACCCCACCACATCAGTATCTCTCCGAAGTAGTTCGGGTGTCTGCCCTTTCGCCATAGTCCCACGTTGCAGTACTGCCCAGGATAAGCCTTGCGGAAACGGTGAATCTGCGTATCAGCCACTAACTGAATCGTGGCTGCAGCAATACACATCGCGAAGCCTGCCCAAAGTCCGATGTTGGCAGAGGTGGAGTTTTTATAAAGTTCGAATCCAGGCAGCATAGCGACGAAGACCAGCACTGTAGGCATCATGTTCAGTCCGAAGAAGTTTGTGAGCGTGAAGAGCACAGCCGACTGTTCCTTGCGGTAGCGTGTATAGCGCCAGTCCTCGTGGGCCAGACCGTGGAAAGTGTAGGCCCAGTTGCCCGTCAGACGTATTCCCCAGTACCATACAGCAATCAGCAGCAGCATCACTGGCAGGGAGAATACACCCTGGTGGAAGGCCCAAGCCGTGAACATCACGGGCGGAGCCACACTCCAGTAGGGGTCATAGACCGACACGTTCCTGAAAATCAGTCCGAAGTGCCACACGATAATAGTCGCAGCAACATCGGCCACGAACAAAGCCCACAGTTCCGGCATCTTTGGTTCCAACCACCCGAAGACAAAACCTCCCACAATCGCTGCCAGCAGATAGACAGCAGTAATGATGAGGAGACTAACGGTTCTTGATAGTTCTGTTTTCATTGAGTTTTTATTGCTCAGCCATGATGTTGAGGATAGTTACGAAGTCGGCCACGTCAACTGTTTGGTCTTGATTGAGATCAGCAGCCACATTATACCTACCTTCAGCCATGAGGTTCAGGACGGTCACACCGTCAGAGATATCCACCCTGTAGTCGCTATTTAAATCGCCTCTAAGTTCCGAGAGAACGAAGACATTTCCGAAATTACTCCAGGGTGTAGTCGTCCTATACGCATCTATAGAAGCAGCCGGTGCATAGAGTGTCACGGAAGTAATGGGCGAGTTATTGAACGCATTGTTGTTCGTAACGGGCACATCATCTGCAACACAAAATACATCAGTCAGGCTCTTGCAACCATAGAAAGCAATGCTGCCTATGCTGGTCACACTGCCTGGGATGATGATAGAGGTCAAGCTACTACAATTATTGAAGGCAGCCTTACCTATGCTGGTCACTCCAGCGGGAATGAAAAGGTCCTTGATTTCTGTCGTCTCATCACTGTAAATATGCTGTGCATAATATAAAGGATTCGCGATGTAGTCACCAAACGAGATTCCACACCATGCGGCAATGTCCGACACAATAACCTTTGTCAGACCACTACAACTTTCGAAAGCACTTGCACCAATGCTTGTCACGCTCTCGGGAATGGAGATGGAGGTCAGGTTGGTACAATTACTGAAGGCTTTGTCTGCTATTCCTATAGTTCCATCTTCGATTGTAATCTGAGCTTCTTCCGGCATTGTCCCCTTGTATTTATAAGCAACTTTCCCTGCATATACCATACCTTCCGGTTGGTTGTTATACCAGGTAGTTCCATTGAAAGCTTGTTCGCCTATGCTGGTAACACTTTCTGGAATGAAGATATCTGTCAGGCTGCTGCAACCAGCGAAGACGTAGTTACCGATTCGGGTCACGCCTTCAGAAATGGTCACAGTGGTCAGTCCTGAACAATCACAGAATGCATTATCATTGATGCTGGACATGCTCCCAGGAATGGTGATGGCGGTCAAGCTATTGCAATAGCAGAAAGCATTGTAACCAATTTTCGTTATGCTTTCAGGGATAGTGACGGAGGTCAGGCCACTGCAATGATAGAAGGCTTCTTCACCGATGCTTGTCACGCTCTCAGGAATGGTGATGGAGGTTATAGCACTGCACCCGTTGAATGCAAACTCACCGATGCTAGTCACTTTGTATGTCATGTCTTTATAAGTAACATATTCAGGAATGACAACAGCACCGGAATAATTAGAAATAAAATAAGGGAAATCATCTATTTGTGTCTGATAGGTCACCTTTGCCTCTTCTCCATAGAAATCATAAAAAATTCCATCGATTTCTGCATCGAAGGCACATACTTCCAATGACATAATCAATGAAAGCAGGGTTAATGGGAGAATTTTCTTCATGTTTTTATTTGTAATCATAAATGTTTACTTGTATTGCGTTTACATTAGACATTATACAACCTGATTGGCGAGGGCTCATTTCACTACAATCTTTCGACCGTTGATGATGTAGATGCCGCGTGTTGCCTTGTTAACACGTTGACCCTGTAGGTTGTAAATTTGAGAAGTGGAAGGTAAACTATAAGTGGTCTCGTTGATATCAGTAGCATTTTCGCTTCCCTTGAATACAGGTGTCAATAGCTTGTCATCGTCCATAGTCAGGGTAATAGTTTGTCCGTCCACGCGTCTGCCGTTAAGCAGCCAGTAACTGAAGATATAGCCTTCAGCGGGTACTGCAGTGAGTGTCAACTGACTATTGTATTCATATTTGGCATTAGCTGCACCACTGACGTAGCCTTCCTGTTCATCACAGTCCACTGTGAGCTGACAATAACGAAGATCGAAGCAGGCAATGATTGTAGCCGGTCCATCAACGTTGTACACCAGAGTATTGGATCTTTCTGCCAATGGTTGTCCATTTACCATCCAGTAGCAGAACTCATAGCCGGTGGATGGCGTGGCTGTGATGGTCATCTCGCCATATTCGTATTTGCCCGATGACTTGTCCAACGAACCCCTATCTTGGTAGGGGGCTACTCCGATTCTGACGTAGGTAGTAGCAACAAAATCTTCTGTCCACTCAATGCCGATGCTACCCTTTCCGTTCACGCGACTGGAGGCTTCCTTCAGTTTGCTTACGTCCACGTCTATACGATGCAGCCCAGCAATGGGATCGAGTGAAGTCATATCGAGCTTCCATACTTTGCCATCAGCGTCTTCCTGACTCACCTTTATTGAATCCTTTTGCTGGCTGTCGTAAGGAGTCACAGACCAGTAGTTGTTGAAGAATTTGTGTACGGGTTTGGTAAACTCTGCGATTGCTTTTACCACTCTTTCTTTTGTGGTCTGGCCTGCTTCAACCTGTGAACCGTCCTCTGTGTAGAGACGTATGCTCATGCCCTCAAGTACTCCATCAGGTAGTGGCTCGTAAGTCAAAGTATAAACGGTCTGGCCTTCTTCTACCTGATCGGCAAAATGCAGACGGCTACCGTTGGCGGTGGAGTAGTCACTCAGTACAGTATGGTCGGTTAGCCAGAAGTTGGCTGGACTCATCAATACACCGTTGCGTTCCACACTCTTCAGCTTCATCCTACCAGTTGTCGGGTCGGTAATGCTGCCATAAATCCAACCGGCTTTATCGGCTGTGACGGTCAGGGTGTAACTACCACTAAATCCACCAATAACAGCCTTAATATTGGTTTGCAGTTCGGCTTCCGTTCCGTCGGCAAGAATCACTCCGTCGGGCTGGCGGTCCTCGTCTTCCTGATCGTCAATCAGGAAGGCATCGGCTTGTGCCAGTTCTTCTGTCATAGTGTCTGTGTCGTCGCTGTCAATCTCTTCACTGATGGCAGGATTGCTCTTCACTGCTCGGAACAGGCGATGTATGCCGTTGAAGTTGATGCGTGCGGGCGTTGAGGCCTCTACTAGTATCGATTCTGTAAACAGATCTGTGTCATCAAGATGACTGTCTGCTTGACTCAGCTGAATCCAACGTGCGCTCATGTTGCTTCCTACGGGCAGAGAATCGACTGCGAGCATAGTTATATCATCGTTTATTCCGATACTATCCAATGCAGCATAGAGGGGTTTCATCATAGCCTTCAGTCCGTCATTATTATTTATTATGGCTGGTTCGATGCTGCTGATGGTTAGCTCGTTGATGTTGCATGCACCATCGTTCTGCAGGAGCATAATCATCTGTCCTGGCTGACCCTCTTCTATATCTTCAGTGTCAGGATTGTCGCCTAAATACTGTTCCTGCAGCAGATATGTCACTGACATGATGCCCGTTGGTCTGACGGTAATCTTCACTTGTGGCAGTGCTGCCGTACAAAGAATGCCAGTAGCAGCATCTTTATAGGACAACTGGCCTCCCACATAGTATTCACTTTCGCCATCGGGAGTAGCCTCGCTTCCTGCTGTGAAAGCAAGACGCATAGTACCCTCGCTGTTGCCTGTCAGTTCCAGTCCTTGTGTGGAGTTTTGGAATCCAGTGAGTGAATCTTGTGAACAGGTGAAGAATTCAGTCGGGTCGATGGTGTAGTCCAAACTGTCATTAGATACCATGTGGGTGAAGCGGATTTTGCTCAGGGATGCTTTCTGTCCGTTCTTCACACGCAGAGTGGCCATGAACGGCTCGTCTGTGGTGACATATTTCACGTAATCGAATGTTAGTTCGGCACTGCAGCCCAGGGTCGGCAATGCTATATCTGTCGTTGGACCCTCGGGTTCGCCCTGATTTTCTCCACCTCCTCCGTAAGGATCATCTGGGTCGTCAGGATCGATAGTCGGTTGAACAGGGTCTATTGTTGGGGGCAGTTCGTTTTCCTTCATACAGCCTACAAGTGCTTGATGGTAATCGTCCTCGCTGAGCAGTTCGCCCTTCACAATGAAGGCATAGTGCATCAGTATCTTTGCTATGGAGCGGCGGACACCCTCCTCGGGACCTTGGTAGTTCACTGTCACTACAGCCTCTGATCCGGGTGCAATGATGGGAATATATCCTACACTGAATTTTACTCCGTCCATTTGCGGGAATATCAGCTGCACGTTGGTGGCAGGCAGCATTCCATAGTTGTGGAGCGTGATGTCAAAGTCCTGACTGCCACACTCGAAACCATTTTCGGGCAGTGTGGGTACGATGATGGCCTGTGGTGCCGTCTTGTCGATGTCAATGTGGGCAGTCATGGTGTAGTGCCCGTCTTGTACGTCTTGCTCGGTCACGTAGTTCGTGAGAACAGCTTGATAGGGTAGGAAGAAGTGCATAGTCTGTTCGTCGCCCGGACCGATGGTGAGTAACTTCTTCACGCTCTTATGGCGTGGAGCAGTCATGGTGACATAGTAGTTGCCTTCGGTCAGTTTGTCGGTTACCCAATGTCCTTTGCCGTCTGTTGTGCCTGTCAAGACAAGTTTGCCGGTTCGTGCTTCTGTTACTTCGACTTTTGCGTCACGGACATGCACGTAGTTATCCGAGGCCTTGGTGAAGACATCGGTAGCATAGACGTCCAACTTCGAGTATTCGGTGCCTGTTACGGTAACGTTGAGCTTCAGGCCCACTGATGTTCCATTCTCAGGATTTAGAGCGATGAATGCCGGGAAGGTGCGTCCGCTGTGCATGTCAGGCTGGTGGCGCAGTTCAAGTCTCAGATAGCTGCTCTTTCCTGGTTCAATCGATGCCATGGGGCTGGCTGTCCGGCATACTAACCACTGCTGGTCTGTTGGTAGTACGATGTTGACGGGACCTGTAGCTGCCAGTCCACGGTTAGTGACCTTAACTTGCAGTGTTCGTGTGGTACCCAGCAGCAGAGTGGTGTTGAGCGGATTCGTTTCGAAGGCGAGTTGGCTACTGGTGGAACGGCACAAATAGCGCAGGGTGATAATAGCTTCTGCACCTTGCTTTGAACGTGCCGTTACGGTGAACGTGGTATAGCCTCCTGTATTCGATGCCACTGTGGGATTAGCGGTGTAGTTAATGACAGTGGATTCACCGGCAGCAAGTGTTGTGGTCTGTAGGCGTAGCACATCGTCGTCATTGAGCTTCAGTCCGTATGGCAGTGTGCCATGCTCGATGGTCAGACCTGTGAGAGTCTTGCCAGACAAATTTCGCAGTGTGAACTGTCCCTGTCTTGGGTAACCCTCGTCCATGGTCCAGGTATAGTTGTCAGCAGTGAGCGACATATTCCACACGTTTACCTGTGTCTGCATGTCAGGCTCGGTCTGACCTATGGCGCGTGCTTTGATGGTCATCATACCAGCGGCAGATGCGTTGACATCGAGGTAGGCGGTGAACATGCCAGTTGCCCCATCAACGGTAGCTGGGTACGATTTGAGACTCTGTCCGTTACCCTCGATAGTGACGTTAACCTGCTGGTTCCTCAGTCCGCCCTCGATGAGGCTCTCTATACGTCCGGTCACGGTAACTACACTGCCTGGCAGATAATCTTTGCGGTCGGTTGTTAGTTCGCTCACCTTAAATGGAGCAGCAATATTGACCTGGATAGGTTTCAGCGTGACATTGTTCTGTGTACTGAACTCTGGAATCAGTCCGTCATCGTTCAGTCTGGCGTATAGCCAATAGGTTCCTGTCACGGACGGTGCATTGCCGGTGAAGCGGAAGGTCTTGCTTTCGCCAATAGCTACATCGGCATTGGTGCGGGGTGTCAATGTGGTGAAGAACACCTTGCTCTTGCTGCGTTCAAGCTTACTGCTGGGGCACAGGTAGAAGTCGATGCGCATGCCTTGCGGCAGCTGTGCTGTGCCCATGTTGTCGATGGTAGCGGTCAGTGTGGCACTCATGCCCGAATAGAGCGTTGGCGTTTCACAGACAATGACGGAGTTCACGGCATCAGGCAATGTGCGGTCACTGATGGTGAATACGTGGCTGTCGCTGCTCACACCGTTTCCCCTTGCTGTAATGAGGAGGGGTCGCTCGTCGCCTTCAATGGTATTCTTGTTCACCTTTACCGTGAATTTGGTATAGGTGGACCAGGCAGGTATAGTCACGGTCTGTGGCATGCTTACGTCTGAAGCATTCACGGCGCTCAAGTTGACTGTCAGCGAGGAGGATGTAGAGGCGACGTAACGGGTCACGGTCAGTTCTGCAGAAGACCCTTCGCCTATTGTATTTACTTTTGATGATAGTTGCAGGTAGGGCGACTCATCGTCAGCAACGGTAAGTTCAGCTTGACAATAGGCCCTGTCACCTTGTGGGGCAATGGCTCCCGAAGCATCGGCATAGAGACGTGCCGTGAGAGTGTAGGCGCGTTCACCGTCAACGTTATTGTTGTCTGTAACATCTACAGGTACATCAACATAGCGCACTCCCTTGGTGAACTGTGCCACAGCCAATGCTGGAGAAACACTGTTCTTGTTGCTGCTGCTGATTTGTACGTTGATTGTCTGCTCTCGGTCTATGCCCCTGTCGCGTGTGATACGTAACGTGGTAGCTCCAGGTCCTGCGTTTTCGCGTATCACGCTGGGCAGTAGCTGTGCTGTCAGTGCTGGACGGTCGTCGTCAAGCAGTCTTACGGTTGCTGTAGCGGTCTGGTAGTCGGTGGCACGTGCCGTGAACTTGGCATCAACGTCAAGTTGTGGTGCCATGTCGTCGGCCAGTGTTAGTTTGATGGAACTAGTTGACTGTCCAGGCTGTATGACAATGGTGATTGGTGATTGCTCGAAGCGCAAGGCTTGTGTGCAGGCGATGTCAAGAGTAAGCTTGTCGGTCAGCTCGCCGCCACGTGTAGCTGTCAGGGTGAGTGTTTGTCCGGCTCCCTCTGTCATCTGACTCAGCGATGTAGTCAGTGTCAGTTGGTTCACGTCGTTGTCGGTACGGGTGATGTGCAGGACGGAGGGAGCATCGTAGCCGTTGGCTGCTCCTACCATCACGTCGGCCTGCTTTGCCCTTACTATATTATCATCTACAGCATAGATGCGGAAGGTGACACTGGCATACCGTGCAGGGATAACCACCATCCGTGGCGTTGCTTTCTGCAATGTAGCACCGCCGTCGATTTCCAACAGACCATCAACGGAACATGTCACGGGGAAGGCTTCGTCGCGCGACCAGTCACCTGAGCGTGCAAGTGTCACAGTGATGTAGTCACGATAACGATAGTCGTAATAGTAGCGATAGTAGTAGCCTTCTTCCAAAGTGAGCTTGTTCGCACTCACTGTAAGGAGTTTGGACACATTGACCTTAGCCTCAGAACGGCCTATGTTGTTGCCTTGATCAACAGTCAACTCTCCGCAGTCGGCATTGGGAACCACTTCGACCACCACGTATTGCTCGCCGTCGGCATGAAGCAGCTGGGGCAGAGTGAGACTGTAGCTGCGACTGATGGAACCATTGGCAGAGAGCGTACCTACGTAGGCCTGGCTGCCCAGCAGCACCCTTTCACCGGTAAGTACCGATTCAAAGAAGATGCGCTCGGTCCATCCCGACAGGGTGGGGGCGGTACCGACGTTGCGCACAGTATAGTTAGCAGTGAATGCCTTCCTGGGTTGTGCCGTTGCTTGTGCGGGAGCTACGCCATCAACGATGAGGTCAGGCAGGTCTTCGCGGCTGACGGTGAACTGCCCTGTGGTCTTTGTCACGGTGGCGATGTTGTTTCCCTCTTGGTCGGTGAGCACGATGTCACTCAGTGTGATGGTGTAGGGCGTATTGGTGTTGCCATCATCGTAGCCCTGCATGGGCAGTCGCAGCAGCAGTCCGCTGTTACCTCTCAGTGTGTTGTTTCGCATGCTCATGATGACCACACGGTAGGTGTGGGTGGCAGCGTTCACCAGTTTGTAACTTGCCGAGTGCTGGTTGGCACGGTTGCTCATCACTGGCAGACCGTCAGCAGGCATGGCGAAGGGCAGTTGCACGTTGAACTGTGCAGCCACCACGTCGTTCGTGTTGTTAAGGTGTATGGGTACATAGACTGTGCGGTCTATGCGTCCCTCGAAGTTGGGCACTGTAAGAACATTCTCAGCTTCCTGTGCTCCAGCACTTGCGGTTATTGCTACCAGCGATACTATGAGCAGCGCCAGGCGGCTCCATGCAGTGCGTACGTTATTATATATATACTTTTTCATAGGTGATTACCATTTACTATTTACCATTTGCTCATTTACCTTTGACCTATTTCAGCACTTTGCGGCCGTTAGTGATGTTGATGCCGCGTTGCATCTTGCTAAGGCGCTGACCGGCTACATTATAAATAGGAGCATTGTCATTTGTCAATTGTCCATTATCAATTGCCTCAAGGCCTGTAGGCTGTCCTATGGCGAGTTCCAGTTCCTGTGCCTCCATGTCAGCGGCCTGTGCTCCTATCAGCTCAGTCTGAGAGCTGACGGCTAGCAATGCCACTTCTTCACTGGCAGGGATAGGTTGTCCTGTTGGCGAGAAGATGACGTAGCGCGAACCCTCTTCGGTGTTGCGGCCTATCATCTGGTATTGACTATGGTTGAGCAGCAGACTCACTTGACTGGTGCTCACGCCCTTCAGTTCCAGGTCGATGGCTCCCACCTCGTTGACGGTAGTGAGCATGACACGTCCCTTCTCTGTGTAGAGCCAGCCCTGTGCATCCATAGCATCGGCAGCACGTCTCAGATGGCGACGGGAACTGCTTGTGTTAAGGATGATGCCTTCTGCCACAGCCTCGTTATTGAGTACGATGTTCACCATGCATACGATATCCTGCACGTTAATCAGGTTATCCTCGTAGGTGTTTGCAGCAGAGCGGTTGAACTGCCATACGCCTCCGCCGTTGAGCACATAGTTGAGTGTGGTCTGCACGTCGAGCACGTCTGTGTAACCGCTCATGTTGGCATCGCCTTCAATGTAGCGCAGGTAAGCGGGATAGACACTTCCGTATGGATTGTCAAAGCGCACATAGCAGGGTGCGTTCTGTTTCTCTGTGTATTCATTGTCCTTCCATGCGAGGGAATAAGTGTCCTCTCCGGATGATTTGAAATAGCCGTATTTGTCTATACCCTCTGCATTGATGATATAGATGGTGGGTCTTGCACTGTGTGTCAGGCTCTTATGATTGTAAGTGAAGAGTGATGGCATGACCACTGTCTGGTTGGCGCTCAAGTAGAGGCGTATGGGCGTCATGTCGGACATAGCTTCAATCTTCAATGGGTCGGTATAGACACCGTCTGGCCTGTACCACTCGCGGTTCTGGTTCTCCAGGTTGAGCGATGTGATGGAAGACGGTATGGTGTCGCTTATCTCCGTGAGGTTATTGTACGACATATTGAGTGCCTTCAGACGATTATTTCGGTTCACGCCCTTCAGCCATGGCGACAGGTCACCGCTGATGTTGTTCTTTTGCAGGTAAAGACCAGTGAGTCGTGGCAGACACAGTTGCCATGTCCAGCCGGTTGGGTTGATAGTGCCTCGCAGGTTGTTGTTCTCCAAGTTGATTTCCACCACATATCCTTCGTCATCGAAGGTCACACCTGGGAAATCTTCCTTCTTGGCTCCATAGTCGTTGATTTTCCATTTTTTATTGGTCCAAGTGCTGCCTCCGAGCATGTTGTAGATGTTCTTAAGAGCAAGCAAGTCGTTGGGTTCTATTGAATCAGGGTCGGGGTTGATGCGCGTGTTGTCAAGGAAGATGATGATGTTTGTTGTCTTAATGTGGCTGGCAAACTTCTGCATAGCTTCATAGAGGCAATTCATATATTCTTTTATCTGTGCAAACCACTGGGCTTTTCGGGCATCAACCTCTTCTTGACTCATGCCTTGAGCCTGCATCTCTACAATTTTTGCAGCCATAAATTCAAGGAAAGCGTTGTATGCTTGGCTGTTTTGCAGATTGAATTGGAATATTGCCTCGTGTTGAGCCTCCATGCTGAAGGTGATGTTATAGGCACGATAATACTCCTCAGCTGCCAAAATCCTCTCACGTAGCGGTTCTATTTCATAATACATGTATTTAATCATCTCATCTACGCTGCCAAAATTACTTGTATTGATATTTGGTATTAAATCCATAGTATAGGTGGCATCTGCTACGCTTACCATCACGCTTTCTTTCAGGTTTTTCCCATTGTTGAGTAGATAGTCAACCAATGCATCAAGCGTAGCAAACTCATAGCGCTCTGTGTCGGTGGTCAATGTCGGGTCGAGCTTCCATTGTGTTGGGTCGGGCTCGGGGCTGGTGTTTTCTTTACCGTTAATCAGATATGGGAATGCTCCTGACCACGGACCACAGTCACCACCGTCGTTAGCATAGCCGAGGGCCGGTGAACCTGCTACCAGCTTGTAGTAAGTGTCGGTCGTTCTCTCTCCTGAGCATTCAAAGAGCTTGGCCATATTATTGTAGCCTGTTATGTTGGCAGGCCACTTGGCGAAGGTGCCAGAATTCGATACGATATTGTATTCGAATTTAGTGGCGCTATTAACCGCATTGTCACTGATGCCTTGGCTATACGCTGGTCTAAGGAAAATGTTGTTAGTAAAGGAAGAATTATTGACAGCACCGACGGCGTATAATCCATATACATCACTCTCATAATTGATGATGAGGTTATGGTCAACCGTAGCTTCTTCCAGATAGTCGAGGGCATTGCCCCAATAATTGGTAGCGATGATAATATTGTTGCTGATTTTCCAACCATAGGAAATGTTGTTGTAGTATGAGCATACATAACCTAATACAAGGCAGCCTCGAATGGTGACATCATCGGATTCGTAATTCTCCCTGCCAGAGATACTGCTTGTCCGACAACGTTCTATGATTGCATTGTTAGCTCTGACATAAATGTAGCCATTGTGTAGGTTCTTAAGTGTCACGCCTTCGCAGTCGATATATATACCATAGATATGTCCGTCGCTTTTGTCCTCATAGCCATTACCCTTGATAGTGACGGCTTTAGTGATATAAGTGGTACCGTTCAAAATGGTACCATTAAGAACCTGCAAAACATCACCGTCCTTCACGCGACTGTCGCTCATGGCTGCATTCACATCAGCAAAGTCACCACCAGAACCAATCGACCAATCGTAGTCATGGTCTTCTACTTCTTGTCCATCCATCGTAAGGTAGCCACCAGGACCAGCATATGCCTTTGTTTTGTCAATAAAGTCTGGATTAAATTTTGTGCCATCACCGCCAACGATGGAGACACAATTGTTAAACATGTGAGCAGAACTTGTAACATTATCTGTATTCCAATCTTCTCCAACTTTTATTGTGATCAAACTACTACAACCAGAGAACATTCCCCAATCCTCATCTGGATTAGTATTGTGATCCATTGACATCACTCGTTTTGTATTCCACCCACTCAAATCAAGTTTCTTCAGACTTTTACAATTTTGGAACATTCCTGTCATGTCCTGTACTTTGTCTGTTTTGAAGTTGCTCAAATCTAAGTTGGTTAGGTTACTACAACCTCCGAACATTCTAAGCATTGTCAATGCGTTTTCTGTATTGAATCCTTTTACGTCAAGATCTGTCAAACTACTACAGTTATAAAACATATAGTACATGAATTTCGCGTTTCCTGTGTTAAATCTACTTACGTCAAGACTTGTTAGGTTACGACAACCAGAAAACATGTAACTCATGTCCGTTACGTTTCCTGTATTTAGATTATTAATTTCATTAATTACCTTTAAATTAGAACAATTTGAGAACCAGCATGAAGTACTTGTCACTCCATCGAAATCGGCAAACGACGGGTCAAAAGTCACAGTGTTAATACTCGAAGCTGAACTACTCCATCCATTGCCAGATGGTGTCCTGAATTGATCTGCTGTATATACTGTCCCCTGCTTATTGCTTTTGTTCCCATCATAGTAGAACGATAAAGTAGTCTGGTCAGAACTCAAAACAGCGTATGCTTCTAGTTGTTGGTCATCCAGTTCAATAATATTTCCAAAGTTTTTCCATGCGTTTGCTTTCTCATAAGCCTCTTTCGTGTTTTTAGGAACATACAAAGTCATATCTTTTCCACTATTCGGGAAGCCGATACCATATTGTGATATAGGTGGAGTCAAACTATGACAGATAACGGTTTTAAGTTTATCACATTGAGAAAAAATATTTTGCCCTGTAATATTTTGTAAAGTAGATGGTAGTGATATCAAAGTAAGTTGTCTGTTACACCAAAACGCGGAATTACCTATGTCTACTATACCTTCAGGAATGACATATTCTGTCCACCTGCATTCCGTAAATGCGTAAGCTCCAATTTTAGTTGTATTTTTAGGCAAAACTGTGTTTATACAACCATATAAAATGGTATTTGTTGCAGTTTCAATGATAGCGTTACAATTGTCATAGGAGTTCAGGTATTGGTTGCGCTCATCGACTACGATTGTCTTCATGTTACTGCAAGAGAAAGACTCGTTTCCAAGACTTTGTAGTGTAGAGGGAATCTTTATTGAGGTCATTGTACTTGACTTAAAAGCGCAATCGCCAATTGACTTTACACCTTCAGGTATGATGGTATTTATTGTTCCAGTTAAAAGCATATTTGAACTTGTTTCAATAATTGCATTACAATTATTTCTGGAATCATATATAGGGTTACCTGATGCAACTGTTATTGTCTGTAGGTTATAACAAGCATTAAAAGCATTCCTATCTATCTTCACTAAGCTTTTAGGAATCGTTATTGATTTCAGTCCATTACAATTCCAGAAAGCACTAAAACCGACAGATTGCACTCCCTCGGGTAAAATCAGCTCTTGTATGCGATTACAGTATTCAAAAGATTCTTCACCAATTGTTGTAAGACTACTAGGAAAATTTAGCAAAGATATATTGCAATTTCTAAATGCTCCATCACCAATGTTTGTCAAGCTATTGGGAAACTCAATTGAAACCAATGTCTTACACCCATCAAAGGCAGATGATGCTATACCTTTTGTGCCATTTCTTATTGATATTTGTGTGTTGGATGGCATATTGCCCTTATACTTATATGCGACACTTCCAGCATAAACCAGACCGTCTGCCTGAGAATTATACCAGGCTGTATTCAAAAAGGCATTCTTGCCGACTGAAGAAACGCTGCTGGGTATATTAATAGAAGACAGTTTGCTACAACCCTCAAAAGCCGATTCTCCAATAGCTACAATGTTGTTAAGATTAGATACCGACGTAAGAGCGCTACAATCTTTGAAAACACCCATGTTGATAATCGTAACGCCATTGGGTATTGAGACAGAAGTTAATCCGCTGCAGTTCTGAAAGGCCCAATTCCCGATTTTTGTTACACTGGAAGGTATAGATATAGAAGTCATATTTACGCAATCATAGAATGCACTATTATCTATACTAGACACACTGAAACTATAGTTAGAATAACTTATAGTTTGAGGAATTGTAACTATGCCTGAATATTTTTTTGAATAATTACCTGTGACTGCAGCAGTCCTATTACTATAGTCAAGATTATAGAAAATCCCATTTATCTCCACACTTGCTCTGCTCACCGTCAATGGCAAGATTAAAAGCAAGGTTAATGTTAGTAACTTTTCTTTCATATTTTATATGTTTTTTACGTTTTTTACGTTTTTTATAATATTTTGCCCCAAATTTACAACTTTTTTTGCATAGTGCTGCAAAAAAGTATAGGTTTTTTCTCAAGTCATACTTATTTCTTGACTTGAGGGGTAATTCTTAATGGCGAGCAGGAACTTGTTCCTGTCAAACCGTCAGAATTGCCCTACGTATATGGTATTTGATGTCTGGCCTCTTTTGCCTTTCATGAAGGCGTAGAGGTGTAATGTATGGCCCAACCATTCTGGGGGGATGATGGCAGAGGCCATTCCGACTTTGCGCTTCACGGGGGGAGCAAAATGCCCATCGTGCTGGTCCGGACAAAAGACATAGAGGTAGAACTCATCGTTCTCATATTCAGGTCCGGAATTGCCCTGGAACTCCACATGCACTTTGCCCTGTGCATCTACACTGGCAGCTATGATGTGTGTAATGGCTACTGAACCGCTACTGATACAAACATGCTGATAATCAATGCCATCCGGACCATAGCAGTCCTTATTGATTTTCTTGAAAACACTGAAGGTGTTGGCTTTATCACGCACGGACTTATAATGAAGTCCCACTTTATGCCCCTCTTTCATCGCAGACGACAGCCGTGAAATCTCAGCAAAGGCGTTGCGATGAGACTGCTGTGCCTCTGTCCGTGGATTGGCTACTGTCTCTGGACGCTTACGTACATACTCCCGTCCGTTCCAGTTACTATGTATCACATCTCCAACTTTGCCGCTCATTTTTCCGCCTTGATACTTTGCCATATTTTCACTTTTTTAACTTTTCACCTTTTCATCTTTTCACCTTTTCATCCCTCACTCTCTATTTCTTCTCAGTCTCTTCTATATCTCCTCTATAGTAACACTAAGCCTATGAACTAGGGCCAACCTAAGGCTAACCTAAGGCTGCCCCAGAGGTACCCCAGAGGTTCCCTAGAGGTACCCTAGAGGTACCCTTGCGGTACTATAGGGTTGGTATAGAGTTGGTATAGACATGGTATAGAGTTGGTATAGGGTTGCTTTTGTTTTTGGGGATGTTTTTTCAGGAAGTTTCGATTCTGGTCGAGAAGTCATTGTATCTTTATACAAAGATAGCTATGTCTCGTTGTTTTGCTGCAAAATTAGTAATTTTTCCTGTAAATTCCAAGGATTTTCAGTTGTTATTTTGGTTTTAGGTGTAAAATGTTTGCAGTTTCTTTGGGTAGTACGGAAAAACATCCTATTTTTGCAAAGGGAAAGTCTTTTTTGACACCTCGAGGAATCTATTTTTCATGAGTTCGACAACGTTATTACATAAACGATATCCCTCTCTCATCCTGCTCGTGCCGGCAGTGGCACTGGCTGTGATTGCCTGGGCGCTGCTGGCATTCGAGGACAACTTGCTGTGGAAGGTGCAGGAACTGAACCTGTTCATGGACACGTGGCTGTTCTTCGAGCAGCAGATGGTGGTGCCAGGCGGTCTGCTGACGTGGTTGGGTACGTTCTTCACAGAGTTTTTCTACCACACGTGGCTGGGCGTGTTGATGCTGTGCGGTTGGTGGGCGCTGCTGATGTGGGTGTCCGCCAAGGCGCTGCGGGTGCCAATGAAGTGGGCAGTGCTGATGCTGGTGCCTGTGTGCCTGCTGCTGGCATCGAATATGGAGCTGGGCTACTGGATTTATTTTATGAAGCTACGCGGCTATTACTTCGTCGGCACGATAGGCCTGACGTTGGCAATGGCGAGCGTGTGGGGCTATCGGAGCCTGCCTGCTAAGTTGCGTCCTGTGGCTATTGTCGTAGCAGGGGCTGTTCTGTATCCGCTTTTGGGGGCATACGGTCTTTTGTCCGTCCTCTTGTGTTCGTTGGCCAACGAACGCAGAACGACAGACAAAAGTCAATTGATAATTGATAATGGAAAATTGAAAATGGTGGGGACCTTCGTACTGGCGTTGTTGACGGTGTGGCTGGTCCCTGTCATCTATTATTGGGCGGTCTATTATCAGACGAACTTCGACGATATCTACAGGGCTGCTTTGCCTGTGTTTGAGTTGGACAAGGCCTATCCGCAGTATTATGTGCCCTTCATCCTGTTAGGAGGCTTCTACGTCCTATGTATGATGTTTGATGGAAGATGGAAGATGTTTGGTGAACGTCTTTCTCACCGTTTCAATTCTTCACCTTTTCACCTTTTCACGTCTGTGGTTTTGCTGGCTTTGATGGGGTGGGGCGTGCATTACTACTGGTATCGCGACTACAACTTCGAGAAGGAGTTGGAGATGCGTCGTGCCTTGGAGCAGAGCGATTGGAACGGCATGCTACGGGCTGCCGCCAACCTGGAGGATGAACCGACGCGTGCCATCGTGATGATGAAGAACCTGGCGTTGTTCCGTCTGGGACGTCAGGGCGATGAGATGTACCATTACAAGACAGGTGCCAAGGCTTACAATGCGCCCATGCCGGTCAAGATGACGCAACTCGTGGGCTGTGCTATCTACTATGCTTACGGTCAGGCAAACTATTGCTACAGATGGTGCCTGGAGGACGGCGTGGAGTATGGCTGGCGAGCTGATTACCTGAAATACATGACGCGTTGTGCCCTGGTGAATGTTGAGACGGAGGTGGCAAAGAAATACATCCGGCTGCTGAAGCACACACGGTTCCACAAGGAATGGGCTGAGGCTCAGGAGCAGTATGTCGAGCACCCAGAGACGATAAAGGACAATGAGGAGTATGCCATCGTGAAGCGTCTGCTGATGCAGGAAGACCATTTGGGCTCGGACAACGCTCTGGCAGAGATGTATCTGATGAATACGTTGCTCGACATCAACACGCGCGACCCGCTGGTGCAGGAACTGACCCTGCTGTCGGCCTTATGGAAGAAGGACATCGGTCTGTTCTGGCCGCGATTCTTCAACTACGCCACTCTGCACAAGGGCGAACACATGCCGAAGCACTACCAGGAGGCTGCCTATCTGTATGGCCATTTGGAGAATCAGGTGGATATCAGTCAGATGCCGTTCGACGAGGATGTGGTGCGGAGCTACAAGGACTTCATGGAACTGGCACAGCGCTGTTCTGGTATGACGGAGGAGCAGATGAAGCCCATCTTCTATCCCCAGTTCGGAAGGACGTTCTACTATGAGTATTTTCTGATTAGGAATCAAAAGACAAACTAACCATTGGGTTATTTACAGAATTGGAGAAAAGAGATAGATAATTTTGAATTTATAAATTTTGAATTTTGAATTATTTTAAAGGTATCATATTTATCGTGCTGTTGGCATTGGTCGGTTGTCAGTCGGGCAGTGTGCCGAAGGACTATGTTCAGTCGGAAAGCCTGCCTGACATCTATCCTGACTATACGGATGTGACGATTCCTGTGAATATCGCTCCGCTGACGTTTATGATTAACGGTAAGGCGGACGAGATGGTGGCTCGCCTGTCGTGTGGCGACGACGAGATGGTGCTGGGAGGCGACAAGATTCAGCCCGATGTGGAGGATTGGCACCAGCTGATGCAGCAGGCACAGGGGAGGGACATCACCGTCGAGGTCTATGCCCGAAAAGGTAAGCAATGGACAGGCTATAAGCCATTCGCCCTGCATGTCTCAAAGGACAGCATCGATGCGTATCTGAGCTACCGTCTCATCTCGCCCTCGTATGTTGCCTACGAGGAACTGACGCTGAACCAACGCTGCCTGGAGAACTACGAGGAAAAGGTGATGGTGGATAACATGCTGTGCAGTACCGAGATAAATGGGCAGTGCGTGAACTGTCATAACTACCAGAATTACAACCCCGACCGCATGCTCTTCCACGCCCGTCAGCATCTGGGCGGTACGGTGATAGCCTACGACGGGGAGCTGAAGAAAATCAATCTGAGTCACGACTCCATCCTCTCTGCTGGCGTTTATCCCTCATGGCATCCCTGGCTGCCGCTTGTAGTGTTCTCGAGCAACAAGACGGGACAGAGCTTCCATACGGCACACCATAACAAGATAGAGGTCTATGACACCGCCAGCGACCTCATCGCCTACGACGTGGAGAAGAACCAGGTGACGAACATCGAAAACGACTCGACAGAGTTCGAGATATATCCCTTCTGGGCTCCCGACGGCAAGACGTTGTATTACTGCAGCGCCCACTTCGCCTATAGCGACTCGTTGGAGCACGAGACCGACGTCATCCTGAGGGCCAAGGAGTTCAAGTACTGCATCTACAAGAAGAGCTTCGACCCAGAGACGATGGCCTTCGGGCCGCGACAGATGGTGTTCGATGCCGACTCGATAGACAAGAGCGCCACACTGCCCCGTATATCGCCCGACGGACGGTTCCTGGTGTTCACGCTGGGTAACTATGGCTGTTTCCACATCTGGCACCACGAGGCCGACCTCTGGCTGATGGACCTGACGACGGGTGAGTGCGGAAGGATGGAAGGCATCAACTCCGACGATACGGAGAGCTATCACTCGTGGTCGAGCAACGGACGCTGGCTCGTGGTGAGCAGCAGGCGCGAGGACGGCAACTACACCCGTCCCTACTTCGCCCATATCGACGAGCAGGGACGCAGCACGAAGCCTTTCGTCCTGCCACAGGCAGACCCTGAGTACCATCGCCTGTTCATGAAGTGCTACAACATTCCTGAGTTTATGCGTGGTCCCGTGAAGTACAGGCCTCAGGACTTTGCAAAGCTCCTGCGAAAGGAAGAAGGACAGCCCGTGCAGTATGTGAAGGAGTTCATAGTCCATAGTCCATAGTTCATAGTTGTTAATTTTGAATTAGCCTAATATTACTATGAGGAAGTCTTTACTTTTTCTTTTTTTGATTCTGACAACTGGCAGCTCCTTTGCGGCATTGACCAGTGGCAAGGAATATTTTATCTGGTTGAACATCTACGAGAAGCTACTTGGCGGTAATGCCGATGGCAGCGAACCGGCTTTGTCTGCTTGGAACTCCACCAAAGCCGCCAACTACGTGTTTGTTGCTGAGAACAGCGGCAAGAGCGGCTACGTTCTGCTGAAACAGAAGAGCAGCGGCAAGTACCTGGCTGCCAGCGGTTCCAATGCTTGGAGCATCGTCTTCGAGAGCAGCCGTTCCACCGACGACCGCTTCTGCTGGAGTGCTGATGTTGGGACCTACACCTATCTCGTCAACAAGAAGAACTCCAGTGCCAGCATGGGCGTTGACGGAGCCAACAAAGGCAAGACCTATGTGAGCGTGTATTATGACAAGATTAAGGGCAGTCACTCGCAGATGACCATTATACCTGCTACGGCTGCCGACTACGATACAGACCGTCGTGCCTACGAGAGCACTGTCTATACCAATGCCCAGGGCGTGAAGGAGATAGACTATATCCAGCTCAAAGACAAGAACATCGACCGTAGTGACGCCATAGACATCCACCTCACCGCCAATACAGACCCTATCGTCGGCTCTTCGACGGTGAACCTCGGCAGCGACCGCACTTGGCTCATCTTCGACAACATAGTGCCGTCGCAAGTGAAGTCAGACTTCCTGAAATATGTTCGCATCGATGGTGCAGCAGCCAAGGTGGACGCCAACTGTCGCGTGGAGATATATCTCAACGGCGCCGCAGTTATTCCCATTCCCTCCACCATCTTCTCAGCCAGCGGTTCGAGCCCGTTCACACTCGGCAAAGGTAACCATACAGACCTCGCTGAGAACAGTAACATCATGACGAGTTTCACCTTGCGTCGTGGCTATATGGCAACTCTGGCTACGGGGCGCAACGGCAGCGGCCACAGCCGTGTGTATGTGGCAGACCACAAGGACCTCGATATCACACTGCCCGAAGCCCTCGCACGACGTGTCACCTCTGTGTATGTAAAAGCCTGGCCCTATCTGTCGAAGAAAGGGTGGGGCAACAAAAACGGCTCTTACGGAGGTCCCGGCCTCAGAGCTACGTGGTATTGGGCGTGGAATGCCGACTATTGGTCCACAACAGACATGGAATACGTCCCCTGCCGCCAGCACCGCTACTGGCCCAGTGCGAGCGACGTCAACAGTCACACCTATACGGCATCCCTCTCGATAAACGAGCCGGACCACTCCGAGCAGCACACCAGCGACAAGTGTTCCTGTGGCGGAACGCTCAGTGAATGGACCACATATGGTCTGACCAAGGATTTACGTGCAGGAGGCGGACGCATAGGTTCTCCGCAACCCACGGATTTCGGTTACTTGACCAACTATTTCAAATACGTTGACCAGAACGACAACGAGACACGTTGCGACTTTGCCGTCACCCATGCCTATTGGGATTTGGGCGGACGCGATGCCAACAGCTATGCCGACTGGTTCTGCAACTCGCAGTGCAAGTCCATCTACAACAACACCCACCGTCCCGTGTGGCTCACGGAGATGGAAGTCTCGGCTTCCTGGAACAGCAATAAAATCGGCAGTTACGAGGACAACCGCAAGTACTTGCAGGCCCTGTTGCAGAAAATCGACGAGTGTCCATGGATTGAGCGCTATGCCATCTACCCTGTCGATATGTGGCAGACATATATGTACTACGAAACCAATCCCAGCAAGGGCCTGACGCCAGCCGGTGAGGTCTATCGAGACCATCGTGCCACCTTTGCCTACAATTCGGCCTACACCAAGGACCCCGTCTGGTGGACGCCTGGAATAAAGAAGCCTGCCCTGACCGCCACATACGACGCAACCAAACAGGTGCTGACCTTCAATGTCACCAACGACAACGGCGACACAACCGACCGCCTTGTGATAGAACGCAACAACGGCTCCTCATGGGAAACGCTGACCACATTCAGCGACCGTCAGCAGCTGGAGGACAAATCGCTCACCATATCCGTATCGGACGTCACACTATCCCAGGGACGGACATTCCGTGTGACGGCTTACACCATCTTCGGAAACAACAGCACGAGCGATGCCTTCGAGATAGGAGGAATCGTGAATAGTACCGTCGTTGCCAAGTCCAAGACAGACATCCCTGGCTGGACCTGCGTCCGCAGTGCTGACAACGGCTTCACCAAGGAAGCCTCGGGCGATACCTATTTCGAGGTGTGGCACCCCACGGCCAGTGGCATAAGCTTCGACTACTATCAGGACCTCACGGGACTGGAGGACGGCATCTACAGGCTCACTGCCAACGTGTTCCAGTCAGGAGCGACAGACGGAGCCGTAGCCCTGTATGGGCAGACAGCAGAACAACTGTGGACGGCACCCGTGATGACCGACGGTACAATAAACGACCCGCCTATCAGCGTCGAAAAGATTGCAGTCACCGACGGCAAGCTGCGAGTGGGCGTGCGTAACATTGCTCCCATGAAAGCCATTTGGGCAGGAGCTGACAACTTCGTGTTGACCCGTGTGGGCGATGCACCTTCCACAGACCTCGAACTGTATGAACTTATGGAAGCGTACGATGGCATCCTTATGTCCGTTTGGCCGAAGAATGCCGACGGAACCCTCGATGCTTCAGGCATGATTATCAATCCGCAGGCTACAGGTCAGCGCAAGGACGGATGGGAGACGCAGAATGTCGATTTCAGCAAGGGAGAAGCATACGACGGCAACGCCTCGAACCCCTACTTCAACTACTGGTCTGCCAATTCCTATACCTCATCTATGACGCAGACTATCAGCGGCTTGCCAGCAGGAACGTACACCCTCTCTGCCACCCTTCGCGGTAGTTCGAGTATGCCTTTGACACTCGCTGCATCAACAGGAGCAGACAAAAAACAGAGGAAATTCACGGGCACAGGAACAACGGCAAGCGGCAGTCTGCCTATGGGATGGAAGAAGGTGACAGTACCCGCTGTATATGTAGGAAAGGGTGACGAGCTGACCATAAGCCTCACGGCATCAGGTACATCATGGTGGAGCGCTGATAACTTCCAGCTGACACTCGTAGAGCCAGACCCAACTGGAATTGGCGACGCTCCGCGTCTAAATGATAAAGGAGAAATGATAAATGAAAAATGTGAAAATGTTATCTATGACCTCGCAGGGCGTAAAGTCAGTGCGGGAGCAAATTCTTCACTTTTCACTTTTCACTCTTCACTTAAAAAGGGTCTTTACATCCTGAATGGCAGAAAAGTGCTAATTAAATAAAAAAACAAGCATATTTTCAGTTTATTCGCATAGTTATTCGTACCTTTGCACCCCCAAACAATACGACTACATTCATATTTTTTTAGATTTTGGGAGTTATAAAATGAATTTAAATAGGGAGTTAACTTGCTTTGCTCATAGAAGTGAACTCGTTTCACTCGTGGACGATAGCTTGGGATGCTGTCTGGCGGCATTACTATTGTCCTTTTTAACTTCCTTTTTAACTTCCTTTTTAACTTCCATTTTAACTTCCATTTTAATTTCAGAAACTTTAGTATTAAATTCATATTATTAACTAAAAACAATTTAAATGAAGAAAGTTAAACTCTTTTTGGTCGCTATGGCGGCAATGGCCGGCATGAGTGCAAATGCTCAAGATTGGACACCGAGTTCCATGGGAGCAGGTCTTTATGTGCTCTACAACGTAGGCACTAACCAGTTCTTTACGAAAGGTAATGACTGGGGAACACGAGCCAGCATAACTGCAGATGAGAGCAGTGCTTTGCAGGTAGAGTTAGTGCCCGTTGGGGATAATGTTCAGATTAGGACGTCTGGCAACAAGGACCTGTATGGTGTGGAATATCTTGATGGCGGTACAGTATATACTGACCAGTCCCGTGACAAAGCATCCACATGGACGTTCGCTCAAGTGGGTACTGACGCAGACCCCGTCTATAACATCATCTCAGCCGACAGCCACAAGGGTGGCGCTGGTGCCTATCTTACTGCAGAAGGTGGCTCAAGTACAATCGTTGGTCCTGGTACAGACGGCACTTCTGACCTTGCCAAGTGGAAACTCAAGGCCGTATCAGACTTTGAGGCAAGCAGGGCTGCTGTTATCGCTACAATGGACGCAGCCACATTGGAAGCTCCTGTTGATGTGACGGGACTTATTGGCAATGCCAATTTTGATACTGCAGGTTTGCCTATTTATTGGGCAATGGCTTCAAGCAACAGGAACCTTTGTGGTGGTGACGCATCAAACTACTGCGCTGAATCCTGGCATGCATCCTTTACGTTGACCCAGACAATCAGGAACATTCCTAACGGCAAGTACGAGCTGACAGCTCAGGCTGCTTTAAATGGCACTATCGAGGCTGTTGTCTATGCCAACGACAAGACATCTCCCTTCGTTGCCTTGACAGAAGGAGAAGGTTCTATGAGTGGAGTGTCAAACAGTTTCTCAGCTGGTTTTTATAACATTACTCCTATCACTGTGATTGTGACCGATGGTACGCTTACGATTGGTGCCAGGAACTCTCGTACAGATTGTTGGTGCCTTTGGGATAACTTCCAGTTGAAGTACTACGGAGTGGACCTCACTGCATTACAGAACGATTTGGCAGAGAAGGTAGCTGCCGCAGCCGCTCTCGAAAACACCATTCCTGCTGCCGCTTACGCTGCATTGAATGCTGTTGTGACAGAGTACAATAAGACCTATGCTACTGCCGAAGGTTACGAGACGGCTATCGCTACGATAGCTGGTGCTGTGACAAGTGCCCAGGCCTTGGTTGCTCCATACGCAGCATACAAAGCAGCTGCCGAGAATGCAGCTATTGCTGGCGTTGCAACAGAGACAATCAGCGCACAGGATACTGCAGTCGAGGAAGCTACCACCGTTGAAGCCATCGAGGCTTGCACAGCAACCCTCCAGGCAGCAGCCAACGCCATTCAGGCCTTCGATATTACCACCTTCACCATCAAGAACCCAACAGCTCAGACCAAGACAGACTGGGAAGGTACTGACTTTGGTGGCAAGTCTGATGGCGTATGCGAGTACTGGAACGTATCTCCTGCAGGTTTCTATCAGACAGTCAGCCTGCCTGCTGGAACCTATCGCCTCACAGTCGTTGCCCTTCAGCGTACAGGCATGACAGGTACGGTTTATGTGGACGAGAGGAGCACGATTATCGCACAAGTTTCTAATAGCATCGTTAACAACCTTGGTCAGGCTGCAGCTTGGTTCAATGATGGAAATGGCGTGAACACTGTTTATTTCACCGCAGCAGAGGCTGGTAACTTCGTCATTGGTCTTAAGGCTGATGAGACAACTGGTGACCACTGGACAGTATGGAAGAGCTTCAAGCTCGAGACCTTCCAGGAAAGCGTTGCTGCCAGCTATCTGGCTCCTGGTTATGCTGAACTGCAGACCGAGGCTCAGAATACCTTGAACGATGAAGCCTATGCTAATGTTACTGGCGAAGAGCGTACAAATCTCGAAACAGCCCTTGCCGCTACTCCTGTCACCATTGCTGATTATGAGGCAGCTGTCGAGGCTTTGAACAATGCCGTTGCAGCCTTCACCGCAGCTAAGGCCAACTATGACATCTATGCTTCTGAGAGAGCACTTGCCGATGCCATCAGCACAGAAATCACCGTGGATGCTCCCACCAATGCAGAGAATGCCCTGGCCCAGTTCCGTGCCCTGAAGGTCGCTGAATACAACTATGTTGCAGCAGCTTATCCCTTCTCCGCAACCTCCAAGATTGGTGAGTTCAGCACATGGGACCGCACAGGTACTGTGAACGGCGCAGAGAAGAATGAGTTTGAGGCTCTGACCAGTCAGCACTGGAGCGGTCAGGAAAGGACCTACTATGAGCAGCCCGCAGGTGGTTGGGGTGCCAACTCCTGGACAGCCAACTACACCAAGACTACTACGCTGCCCGCTGGCAACTATGTCATCAAGGTTGCTGCCCGTGCCGCATCAGGAACAGCTACCGTAGCTAAGATAACCTGTTCCGCTGCTACCATCGATGGTCCTATCTTCAACTTTGGCGATACGGGCAAGGGTATTACCACCTCAGGTGTTGCCAGCTTCGATGAAGGCGAATTCTGCAATGATGGAAATGGTCGTGGATGGGTTTGGAACTACCTGCCCTTCACGCTGGATGCTGAGACAGAAGTGACGATGACTGTTGTTGCTGAGGCTAATGCCAATAAGCAGTGGTTCAGCGTCTGCGACGGCGAGTTGCTCTCTATGACCAACATCGCTACAGCAGTTGCATACGACGAGGCAGTCGCTAATACCATCGTGGATGTTGACGTGGCTAATGTCACTATGACTCGTAGCATTAAGGAAGGCTTCAACACTGTTGTCCTGCCCTTCGACCTCACAAGTTCTCAAGTTCAGACCGCCTTCGGTACAGGTACTGAAGTCTATGCTTTCTCTGAGTACAGTTCAGATCCCAATAATGTCACCATCAACTTCGACAAGGTTGTTGCAGGTACTATCAGTGCCAATGTTCCTGTCCTCCTGAAGGCTACCCAGGCCAGCACAGAACAAGTGTTCGAGGGCGTTCAGGTGGTTGCTCCTACTACAGATGTCCAGGTTGCAGGCAACAACGTCATCTTCAAGGGTATCTATGCTCCCATCACTGTAGCCGAGGGCGACTATTTCATCGGCAATGATGCCCTGTGCGAGAGCGCAGGTGCTACCAGCCTCAAGGCCTTCCGTGCTTACATCGACGCTCAGGAATCAGCTGGCGTCAGGATGTTCATCGGTGGCATTGAGATTGAGACAGGCATAAATGCAATTGACAATGGACAATGGACAATTGACAATGCTATCTACAACCTTGCAGGTCAGCGCATGAGCAAGATGCAGAAAGGTGTCAATATCGTGAATGGAAAGAAGATGGTAGTAAAATAACAGACCCCCTCTAACTCCCCCGTAATGGGGAGAATTCAAAAGTCTCCCCTCGCGGGGAGGTTTGGAAGGGTCTTTAAATAGTAAATAACTATGATGAACAAAACTTATATTATTCCCACGGTTGAGGTGTCACTCGCTGAGGTTGAACAAATCATTGCCACCAGCATAACCAATATTGGTGGTGACTCCGGCCTCGGAATGAACACAGGTGAAGTACCTGATGAAGGTAATGCTAAAGAATTTAACTTCTTTGGGGATGACGCTTTTGAGACTGAATAGTAAATCAGTAAAGGTAATATGTACGGAGGCAGGGAACATGATTCTCTGCCTCCGTTGATTATGCCTCCAACATCTGCTTGATGCTCATCTCTTCGTGTCCTATGGCACGTACAAGTTCTACTATATTGTTATTTTTTGTATATAGTTTACTGCTTGGATTTAAGATATTTACAGGCGAGCTTGTACGGGTACTTGTGGGGGTAACTTGTGGGGGTAGAAACATGCACTTAAATGGTTGAAAATACTTAAGTAAAATGACCAAAAATACTTAAGTAAAATGGATATAAAAGGTATAGGAAAAGCAATCCGGTTAGTTAACATAAACTATCCTAATTGATAGTAGAATTCTATAGCAAAAAGTGGATCACCTGCAAAACCCTGTGTTATGATTTAAACAAAAACCATAAAAACTCTGATAACTGTTATGGTTAACGTCATCGTTATGGTTGAACAATTTTTTTTTCGTACTTCCAATCGAAGCATCTCGTACTGCATAATTATGGTTTTCGTACTACAATATCAGTCCTTTTTGATAATTGGAGAAGGCATTTCGTGACAAAACCGACATTCTTAACAAAGTTTAACGAATGGTGGAGGGGGTTATATTAAAATAAATGTTTACCTTTGCAACCCCAATACATTATTATATAAAATAAAACCAAGCAAATCAAACCTCTCTACTGACAACCAATAAACGAGATATGAACCAGACTCTAACACTCAATGGCGATTTCTTCTACGACCTGAGTATCGTGGCAGAAGACGAAGGACTCCTCAAGCGTGTCATGAGATATGTCAAGAAGTTGGCAAAGGAGAAGCAAGCCGACCCGACACTCATGACAGAGGAAGAGTTCTTTGCAAAGCTCGATCGAGCTGAAGAACAGTTCAAGCGTGGTGAAGGTATCCGCTTCACAGATCGTGACGAAATGAACGCTTGGCTGAATAGTCTCTAAAGCTGGAAGCTTATGTACGCCATAGAATATATTCCTCAGGCAAAGATTGATCTCCAGCGTTTGAAAAAAAGTGAACCAGCTGCCTTTAAGAAAGCTGTAAAGCTCATTAACGAATTGATGGATCATCCCAAGACGGGCACAGGACATCCAGAACCATTAAAAGGAAAGCCTGAGAATCGTTGGAGCAGGCAGATAACCAAGAAACACAGATTAGTCTATCGAATATTCGAAACGGAAGTGCTTATCCTTGTCCTTTCTTCATACGGTCACTACAACGATAAATAAATAAGATATCAACCCTAATTAATTCACCCTATTATTAACAAATAAAACCAAACAAATCGAGCCTCTCTACTGACAACAATATTATATTAGCAGAAAACGACATCAATGGATAAAGAAGGTTTAGCACAGGCATGGCTTGAGATAGCCAGCATTACATAGACCAAACGAAACAATTCAGACAATGGATACAACAAAGGTTCTTGGAAAAGAAGACGCTCTGAACCTCGTCCGCAAATACAAAGAGGTAATTATACCGCGTTTCGGGCGTGACACCAAGGTGTTGATGTTCGGCTCTTACTCCAAAGGAAACCCTCATGAATGGAGTGACATTGATGTGGCTGTCATAGTGCCCAAAATAGCCGAAGGCAAATGGCTGGAATGGTCAACAAGCCTATGGCACGATGTCAAGCGCGTGAGCCTGCTTATCGAGCCGGTTCTGTTGGAGGCTAATGAACCATCCCCCCTTTACCATGATATCATGCGCACTGGGGTGCCAGTCTGAATATTAGCAATAAAATCAAACAAATCGAACCTCTCTACTGACAACCAATAATATGAATGCGATATCTCTTAATAATCTATGGACCTTCCTTCAGGACCTGAAGCTGACAGATAACAACAAGAAATGGCTGGCAGATCATCTGTACGAATCCGTGGAGGCTAAGAAAACGGCTGCCCAATCCAAGGCAGGCAAGATACTTCAGATAACGCCAGAAGACCTTATTCTCTCTGCCGATATACTTGAACCAGTCAAGGACATTACACCTCTGCCTGTAGAATTTGATCTTGAGAAGGCAAGGAAAGATTATCTTATGCAGAAATACGGATGATGAAAGTCTTTCTTGATACGAATATTTTGATTGATTATCTCTCTCGTAGAGAGCTATTCTTTGTGCCGTCAGCCTTGCTGTTCCAATTAGGCAAAAGAAAGAAGTGTCAACTCATGTTGTCTTCCTTGTCATTCGCCACTGCCAGTTTCATTTTGCAAGCTCATTACAAAATGACTCATGATGCCGTTGTTACTCTCTTCGGAAAGATTGTTGAGCTATGTCACATCACGACTGTTGATGCACAGACGGTTCAGGATGCCATAGCATCTGACTTTAAGGATTTTGAAGATGCCTTGCAATATTATTCAGCAGAGAGAGTGAAAGCAGACTATATCGTTACGAGAAATAAGCAGGACTTTATCCAATCTGCAGTTCCAGTATATACTCCTGAGGAGTTCCTTAACGAATTCAAATAAAGAACCAATAAACAATAACCAATAAACATTATTAATTTATTTATTAACTAAAATCAAATCAAATGAAGAAAATCAAACTTCTTTTAGCCACAGCTGCCCTTATGTTAGGGGGAAGCGTCTGGGCACAAATGACAGATGTAACTGATACTTACATCAACAACCCGAGTTTTGAGTCAAATGGCAATTCTGCCGCTTCAAATGCTAATCTAACAATTACCGGATGGACTGAAGCACAAAGCGCTGCTGGCAGTTACAACAACACTCAAACACGTGACAAGGATACGGATAATGCTTCTGCATTTGGTACTAAAATTACTCCTGCCGATGGTACTTACTACTTGTTCTATCGTCATGGCTGGAATGGAGATGCTGGTACAACTGCCACATTTACAACCACAACGAAGAATAATCTTCCCGCTGGCGTTTATCGTCTAGAGTTCAAGTACCAGCAGTCTTATAATGAAGACAGTAGTAGCAAAACGAAGACTCGCATAAAATTGGCGGCCATAAATGGTGAGACTGAAGTAGCTTCCGTAACTACAGGTGATGCTACTAAGGATGCTACATTTGGTAATGACAAATGGAACACATCTGGGTTCTTCTTTAAGTTAGATGCAGAAGCAACTATCGACTTTGTGTTTACAATGTATTCGGGTGGCCAAAAGCGTTCTGACTTCTTGCTCGACAACATTCGTCTGCTGAAGGCTAACAACCCCGCAACACCTGTTGATGACAAAACTGCTGATCTCTATCTTTATAATGAAGCTACTAGTTTGTATCTGTCAGCCGGTCAAAGCTGGGGTACGCATGCTATTGTGGATGGAACAGGACAGCCTATCACAGCAAATCTGAGCGATGGCGTGTACACATTGATGACTCAGGAATATAATGCATTCGTTGGTAGCAATTTGTATATGGATGGTTCAGCAGCTAAATGGTTGCTTTTAGAAACATCCTCAGGAAGTGGTAAGTACTATATGACAGCAGATGGCTACAACTATATGACATCTAATGGTGCAGGTGCCGAGGTTGTCAATGTAACTTCTCCAACTGAAGCATCGGAATGGACTATCGTTTCGAAGGCTGACAGAAAAACCGCCCTTGAAAGTGCGACGATTGAAAATCCTGGTAATGCAACCTTCTTGATTGGTGATGCTAATTTTGGTCGTAACTGTTCGACGTCACCTTGGACAAAGACCAACTCAGGCGGTGATTTCCAATTCGCCAGCGGTGCTAACGAAAACATGAACATGCAGCAGTGGAATGGCACTTTCACTATCACTCAGACACTTGCAAGTGTTCCTAATGGTGCATACAAGCTAACAGCTCAGGGCTACTATCGTAATGGTAGTAATGCTGATGCTGCAACAGCATATAATGCCGGAACAGAGACTATTCGCTCGTTCTTGACCGCCAATAGTGAAACTCCTGTACCTCTTATGTCTGTTATGGCTGATGCTCAAGCAAGTGCCACTGGTGGCTTCACTACATCTACTGATGCTGGATATGTTCCCAATTCTCAGACTGACGCCTCCAATTGTTTCAGCGCAGGATACTATAAAGACAATGTAGTATGGGTTTCTGTTACCGATGGCAATCTTACTATTGGTGCTAAGTGTGAGGAAAACGTTTCAAATGCATGGACAGTTCTTGACAACTTTGAATTGACCTATTATGGTGATGTAACTATTGCCGCTGTGAAGATGAAGGCTTCTGTCGATGCATACAACGCTGCCCTAAATGAGGCAAATGCCTTCACAGAGAGTAGTATGTTCGATACAGACTGGAATACATTGCAGGATGCAATCACAGCTAACACGCTTGACTTGAATGACTCAGGTCTGACAGAAAGCCAGTTGACAACGGCAACTGCAAACCTCGTAGCTGCTAATACCGCTGCAACAGCTGCCGTAGCAGCAAAGACTACATACGACACCGCCGTCACCACCATCAATGGAGGCACAAATGTCGATCTTACCAGCCTGATTGTCAACCCAAGCTTCGAGCAGGGCAACACCAACGGTTGGACAAACGATGGAACTATCACTGCTGGTGCACAGAACAACAACTCCTTTGGCAACAAGCAGGGCACATATTATGCCGAGCGCTGGCATGCTGCCGGAACCATCGACATTAACCAGACTGTCGCTGCTCTTCCTGCTGGTATCTATAAGATTGAAGCTTATATGTACTCAGATGTCGTTGATGCTAAACTCTACGCAAACGCCACCGAGGTCAGCGTTTCCACTTCTGGAAAGTATGCTGCCACAGTTGAGATTGCAGACAAGGGGAGCATCAAGATGGGCGCAGCCTGCACGCTTACCAACAGCACTTGGATTTGCATCGACGACTTCAAGCTGACATATGTTGGCACAATCAATGATTTGACCTATACCCTCGCTTCTGGCAAGATGGGTACCGACAAGAGCGCAGCCCAGACTGCTGCCGTGACAACATTCACTAGCAATAAGACACTGGCTAATTACAATGCCCTGCTCACAGCTATTGCTGAGGCTGAGACCTCTGTAGCCAATTATGCAACATTGAAGACTGCTATTGACAAGGCTAAGGATGTGAAGGATGCTAACAACTTCGTAACAACAGCTGCCACAACAGCTTTGGAGAATGAAATCAGCACTGCTACAACAGCATGGACTAATGTTACCTACACTGATGCTCAGGCTACTGCTGAGATTAATGCTTTGGGTTCGACCGTCAGCGATTGGCATGCTATAGCAAATGAAGGTAAGGCTGGTGCTTATATTGCAAGCACTTGGGGTAAGACAAATGAAAACTGGTGGGATGCTCCTTACATCAACACTTGGTCAACAGAAGGTGACAGCGATGGTTCTGGCTTCTCAGTTCCTTTCTTTGAGTACTTTGTAAATGAAACAAATAACTTAGAAGCTAACACCTTCACAGCTACATTGACAGGTATGGAAAATGGTTGGTACGAGGTTGAACTGTGGGCTCGCGTACAACGCAGATCTGATGCCAATTTCAATAGTGATAATAGTATGATTACTATGTCAGTTAATAGTGGTGAGGCCGTAAGCATCATGAGCAACACTTCTAATAATGTTGGTTCTGGTGGTTATGTAATGCGTCTTGGCCGTTACAAGGCTTACGGTCAAGTAACTGATGGCAATCTGACTCTCAGCATTGACGTGAAGCTTGGTGCTAATGTTCACTGGCTTTGCTGGCGCGATATTAAATATACCAAAGTTGAACCTGTAACCGTTACCGCTGCTGGCTATGCTACTTATGCAAGTGACAATAATCTTGACTTCACAGATTCTAGCATTAAGGCATATAGAGCTACAGTAAGTGGCTCAACTCTAAACTTCACAAGAGTTGATGTTGTTCCTGCTGGTGAAGGTGTGCTGCTTTATAGCGCAAGTGGTGAAACCACAGAAAACGTGCCTGTGCTTGCGAGTGCTACTCCTTGGTCAGCTGGTGATAATGCCTTCGTTCGTGGTACAGGTGCTGCTGTGACCTATGATGCTGCCAGCAGTCAGTACTATTATGTTCTCGCTAATGTCAGCGATGTCGTTGGTTTCTATCAGGCCAATAATAATACAATAGCTACGAACCGTGCATATATCAATGCTGGTGGTTCCCTTGTTAAGGGCTTTGCTATTGACCTCGAGGATGACGCAACAGGCATCAATGCAATTGATAATGGAGAATTGTCAATTGATAATGCTGCTATCTACAACCTCGCTGGTCAGCGCATTAGCAAAATGCAGAAGGGCATTAACATCATTAATGGCCGCAAAGTGCTCTATTAATTGATAATTGATAATTGATAATTATAAATTGTAAATCAATATGAAAAAGACATATATTATTCCTAAGGCGCTGACAGTTCGCCTCAACACAAGCAACATCATCGCTGCATCTCCAGTGAACATTACTGGTGATAGTGGCACCGCTACTCTGAATGACTTTCAGACCGAAAGCGGAGCCGAGGTCCTCGTAAAGGGAGATGTGAACATCTGGGACGACGAGTGGTAAGAGAGTATTAACTTAAAAAGTTAGTTTTAAAGGCTCCGCCTGCAGTTGTTTTGCTGCAAGCGGGGCTGATTTTTAAAGAAAAACAAGCAGTTCTTTTGTTTTTAACATAATTATTTGTATCTTTGCGCCCAAAATTATATATAATAATGTATAAACCAAATTTAATATACCTAATTATTAACTAACTTAAAAAAATCAAATGAAGAAAATCAAACTTCTATTTGCCGCCATGGCGGCAATGGTCGGTCTGAGCGCAAATGCTCAGACGTGGACAGGCAATGCCGTTGCTAATGGTACCTTCTACCTTTACAACGTTGCTGCCGACAAGTTCCTAAACAATGGTGACCCCCTTCAAGGCTGGGGTACAAATGCTTATTTACAAGCTGGCTTCGGTCTGGATATTGCATTTGCAGAAGTCAGTGAGGGTGTTTACACCCTTGACACAAATGTCAAGAATAATTCAACAGATCATTATCTGGGTTCAAGCACTTGGTGCGATGCAGGAGCTACTAACTGGACGTTCCGTGCTGTTGAGGGTGAAACCAACACTTACCAGATTATTTATGACGGTCAATATCTTATGGCTAATGAAGGTCTGACCGATGTGGAAATGGTTGGTGACCCTGGTAGCCGCACTACTTCCACTTATTGGAAGTTGGTTTCTGAGGCTGACTTCAAGGCTGCAATGGTGGCTAAGACCTATTCTTCTACAGACCCAATGGATGTCTCTGTCTTCATCAAAGGTCGCAGCTTCGCCCGTAATGATGACCGCAACAGCACATGGACAACTACTCACAATGGTGGTAACTGGACATGGATTGGCGGTTCCGACAACAAGTATTATGGCAACGAGGCTTGGAACAACACTTTCGATGTTCATCAGGCAATTGCAGATCTGCCCGATGGCACATACGAAGTTCAGTGCTCTGGGTTTGGTACCAACGGAACGACATACATCTATGGTAATACCACAACAGGTCTGTTGCAGACAGACAATTCCACAAGCTGGGGAACTGACAAAGTGGCAAAGTGGAAGGCTATCCATGAAGACAATGCCTTTGCTGGTCAGACTACTGGCACATTCACGCTCTCTGGCGGCAACCTAACCGTAGGTATTAAGCGTGAAACAAACAAGAGTGGTGACTGGGCTATTTGGGACGAGTTCCGTCTTTACTACTATGGCCTTGATCTCTCTGAGTTCGCCGCAACATTAGCTTCTGCCGTTTCTGAGGCTGAAGCTCTAAATGGAACTATTCCCACAGCTGCTTATAACGCCCTTGCTGCTGTCGTAACAGAGCAGAACAAGACTTATACGACTGCTGCTGACTACACCGCTGCTGCAGATGCAATTGTTGAAGCAACAAATGCAGCAAAGGCCTTTGTTGCTCCATACGCAGCATACAAGGCAGCTGCTGAGAATGCAGCTATCGCTGGTGTCGCATCAGCAACCATCAGTGAACAGGATACTGCAGTCGAAGAGGCTACAACCGTAGCTGCTATTGAGGCTTGCACAGCAACCCTTCAGGCAGCTATCGATGCTCTTGCTTTCGACATTACCACCTTCACCATCAAGAACCCAACAGCTCAGACCAAGACAAACTGGGAAGGCACAGACTTTGGTGGCCAGTCCGATGGCGTATGTGAGTATTGGAACGCATCAGGTGCTGATTTCCATCAGACAATCAGCCTGCCCGCCGGTACCTATCGCCTTACAGTTGTTGCGCTCCAGCGTACAGGTATGACAGGTGTTGTCTATGCAGGTGAGAACAAAACAACTATTGCACAAGTTTCTAATAGCGTCGTTAACAACCGTGGTCAAGCTGCCACTTGGTTCAATGCCGGTAATGGTAAGAACTATGTTTATTTCACTCTTGCTGCAGATGCTGATGTTACCATCGGTCTGACTGCAGATGCTAGCGTTGGAGACCACTGGACAGTATGGCAGAGCTTCAAGCTCGACACCTTCCAGGAAAGTATTGCTGCCAGCTATCTGGCTCCTGGCTTCACCACGTTGGTAGAGGAAGCTACAGTAACCCTCAACAATGCAACATACGCCAATGTAACAGGCGATGAGAGAACTACTTTGGAAACAGCCATTGCTGCTACTCCGAGCACTATTGCAGAATATGAGGCTGCTGTAGATGCCATAAACAATGCTGTTGCCGCCTTCACCGCTGCTGCCCCAGCCTACGACTTCTACGCTAAGGAGTACGCCATCGCACAGGCCATCAGTAGCACCATCACCGTTGCCGCTCCCACAAGTGCTGACGGTTGCATACCTGCTGTCAAGGCTCTGAAAGTGGCTGAGTACAACTATGTAGCTACTGCTTATCCTTATTCTGCAACCGCCAAGATAGGCGACTTCAGTACTTGGACGCGTACTGGCACCGTGAACGGAAGCACTAAGAACGATTTTGAGGCTCTGACCAGCCAACACTGGAGCGGGGAAGCCAGACTCTACTATGAGCAGCCCGCAGATGGCTGGGGTTCCAATTCATGGACAGCCAACTACACCAAGACTACTACACTACCCGCTGGTAACTATATCATCAAGGTTGCTGCCCGCGCAGCTTCCTCTGGCGGTACCACCGCAGACATCAACTGCTCCGCTACTTCACTGACAAGCCCCATCCCCGCTTGGGGTGATACCGGCAAAGGTGTCACCAAAGCAGGTGTAGCCAGCTTCGACGAAGGTGAGTTCTGCAACGATGGCAATGGTCGTGGTTGGGTTTGGAACTACCTGCCCTTCACACTGACTGAAGAAACTGAGGTAACGATGACTGTTGTTGCTGAAGGTAAAGGTCAGTACCAGTGGTTCAGCGTCTGCGACGGTGAGTTGCTGTCAGCCAACGATATAGCTACTGCTGTGGCTTACGACGAGGCAGTCCCCAACACTATCGAGGATGTTGCCCTTGCAAATGTGACTATGACCCGTAATATCAATGAAGGCTACAATACTGTCGTTCTGCCCTTCAACCTCACAAGCTCTCAGGTTCAGACAGCCTTCGGTTCAGGTACTGAAGTCTATGCTTTCTCTGAAAACAGTGATGATCCAATGAAAGCTACTATTAACTTCAACAAAGTTACCGCAGGTACTATCACTGCCAATGTTCCAGTTCTCGTGAAGGCTGCTACCGCTAGTACAGAACAGGTGTTCAATGGCGTTGAAATTGTTGCTCCAACCAGCGTTCTTGTAGAAGAAGGCAAAAACTTCGACTTCGTAGGCGTTTATGCAGCAACTCCTGTTCCAACTGATGATTACTTTATCGGTGGTGGTAAGCTGTACAGGAGCGAAGGTAGCACAAATATTAAGCCTTTCCGTGCTTACATCCATGACACGAGCGGTTCAGGTGTTAAGCCTATTTTGTACATCGACGATGTTGAGACCTCGATTGAAGAGATTAACGGCATGGAGACTGAGAACGGCGTTATCTACAACCTCGCAGGTCAGCGCATTAGCAAGGTGCAGAAAGGCATCAATATCATTAATGGCCGCAAAGTGCTCTATTAATTGATAATTGATAATGGATAATTGATAATTATAAATTGTAAATCAATATGAAAAAGACATATATAAATCCTGCGATGGTGGTGGTTCCTTTTATTGCAACACAGCCTATTGCTAACAGTATATCTTCTATCACTGGTATAACTGACCTTGATTGGGGCACTGATCCGACACCAGCTGAAGCCGACATCAAGGTATGGAGCGACGTCAACGTTTGGGATGACGAATGGTGATTCTATAAAGTTTAAAGTTTATAGACAGTATTGATAGTTTAAGGGTTTAAGAAGTTCAAACGTTCAAGGTCTTTGAGGGTTTAACATCTTTCAACCTTAATCCATACTAAGTACAGAGGCAGGGAACTTGATTCTCTGCCTCTGAGCATTTTCTATAAAAGAAAGTTTTGCGGATTCGGAAAAAGATTGTATCTTTGCAAGCGAAAAAGAACAATCATGGCAATACAAACACTATATAGTGCGAAGCGAATAGAGCAACAATTCCATACAGGCGAGGAGCCTGTAATGGTAATGTGTTCAGACGTTAATATCTACGTATGTAAATACATGCGCTCATCCTCAGTAGCTTACAAGTTGGCATGTGAACTTGTTGGGGCCAAATTGGCAAAAACATGGCAATTGAATACTCCTGATATTGCTTTAGTCAAAATATGCCCTACGCACTGGGATGGTTTGAATATCTCACACAACATTTCTGCTCCGTCAATAGGTTGCCAGTGGTTGGATGGTATGGTCGATATTACTCCTTCAACTTATGGAAAGGTTCATGCAACAGAAGAGATTTTACGTCAATTGATGAAAATTGCATTGTTTGACTTCTGGGTAGCTAACGAAGATCGCAATGCAAATAACGCTAATTTGATGTATGATGTAGTTCACAATCAGTTGGTGTCAATAGACTACGGATGCATCTTCAACACAGCAACATTCGATTATCCTTTATCACAGCTTACTTCAACAGACACTATTCTTTGGTCCAACCTTTTCCAACATCTTCTTTCAGGTGCAGACCAACAGACAGTTTGCTCAATTGTCGATAATCTGAAAGCAGAATATGCTGAAAGCCTCTTGCAAAGCAAACAAGTGACTACTGAAATAATAGAGGCGATGCCTCAAGAATGGAATGTTCCGACAAAGGTTGTCTCAACGAAGTTAGAACAGCTACAGGAAAAGAAATGGATTGCTGATACATGGAACAACTTCGTAGAATGTCTTAACGAAAACATCAATTAATATGCAATACAGTATCATTTATGCGGTTATTCGCCCTGAGATTTCTGAACGTGTCAGTCTTGGGTTGATTTTCGTTGATGGCGACAAGGTGGATGTACGCTATTCTCCACAGAAGCTGGATGCTGTCCGGAGTCTGTTTCCCCCGAAGGAATACGAGTTTCTATCCCAAGTTGTAAGCTCAATGCCTACTGACGACAGTATCAATAGTGTTGAGGCAATCAATTACCTCACGCGATATTCCAATAACTTAATAGCCGTTTCACCTTTGCAAAATATTGATATAGCGCCTACAGAGCAAAGCAAGGTAAGATTGTTTAAGAACTATATCTATGAAGCAAAAGTTACGTCAGCGACGAAATAACACAGAGGCAGGGATTTTGATTCTCTGCCTCTGTGAATTTTCTATATAGGAAAGTTTTGCGGATTCGGAAAAAGATTGTATCTTTGCAACAGATTTGCAAAAAATATTAAGAATTATGTGTGCATATAGTCTTATGTTAGATGACCAGCTTGTGGCTGAGGCGGAAAATTCGCTCCGCCATTCTGGTGTGCAGTTCCAGCTTTGGTTGCAGCAACAAGTGGAGGACTTGCTTCGCAAACAGGTGACCAAACGGCCTCACCATTCTCGGAGAAGAGGCCTGAGCGATGAACAACTCGCGCAACAGCTTGCTCAGTATGCCCCCTTGACTGATGCCGATTTCCCTGAACTGAGCAAGTCTGACTATGACACCTATATCCGCACTACAAGCGGACGCATCACAAAAGGACTTGAGAAATGGCTGTAGCACGAGTTCATCAAAGGGAAATCGTCGAAGTGCCCTTTACTCTTCCAGATGGGCAGATTCTACCGCATCCTGCTCTTGTCGTTTCATGTGATGAGTTACAGGACGTAGAGCCAGGCATGTTCTATGGTGTTCTAATATCCACTAAGAATCATTATCCTGAACTGACTATCCCCATTCAAAAAGAATGGCTTTCGTCTCCACTCTCACAGCAATCCTATTTCGTGACACACATTGTCAACCAATTCAATTGTGATGATGTTCTGAATCGTAGGAATTGTTTTTTGCGCCAACCATACTTTGACCAGGTGATAGACCGCATCGTCGCTACGATAGTTGATGGGGAATGGTGATTGTATCTTTGCAAACGAAAAAGAATATAAAATGCCAAATGTAATTTGGAGGATATGAAACTCTATCATGGGACAAATACATTTGTTGAATACTATGAAGTCAATGAACAACCATGAGTAATATTTACTTTCCCGACGAGCAGATAACATACAATGACCTCTATTTTGTATGCTATATGATAGAGCGTGTTGCACGCGCTATTAAACAGCCTAATCGATATGTCGTAGAACGTATTGGCGGTAAGGGGCTTGCACGTCAGCTTTCTATTGCAAATACCAATCATTGCCTTAATCCAGAACAATTGATTAGTGATTGGAAGTAAGAATATCATCTTGAGAACGGAACAACTGATGTTACTCGCGTTGATAGCCGTTTCACAGACACAGTCCCTTCTGCCACACAGATGGGAAAGGTCTATGCCCGCCTTATTGAAACTGTTTCGCAGGGGCAGGATTTGGTTCAGTCGATGCAGAAGGCCTATGCCTCACCTATCTGTGATGTCATTGACAACTATAATTCCAGTGCATACTACGAACCGAGTTATGTTCAGGTTCGCGCATACCAAAGTGGATTCTTTTAAGATTATGAAAGTGAGAAAGATTTTTGTGCTTCTGCTGTTGTTTGTGGTGATGGTGCAGTTGGTGAAGGCGCAGGTGAGCGACTATCAGAACTGGATGTCGCAGCTCGATGACAATGCCTTCGTCTGTCAGCTATCAATCCCAGGGGCTCACGATGCCTGCGCAAGTTCCTTCTCAGGATGGAGCGCCATTGGTGCAACAGTTGCCGGAAAAGTCCAGAACAAGTCTGTGCAGGAGATGCTGCCGCTTGGCGTCCGACTTTTCGACCTGCGACCCAACAACCAGCTGAACATTCATCATGGCATACTTCAAACCAGCTCCACCTTCAATGGCGTAATGGGACAACTGCGTGATTACCTTACCAGCCACCCGACAGAGTTCTGCATCGTGCTCATCCGTCATGAGAGCGAAGGCGACAGCGGCAACGATTCCTTTGCCGACAATATGCAGCAAAGTCTGGCAACCTTCAGCGACTACCTCGTTGACTTCCGTCCCAACCTCACCGTCGGTGAAGCAAGAGGCAAGATTCTCTTCCTCAGCCGTAGTGACTATAACGGTCCCATGCGCGGTGGAAAGCTCACTGATTGGCGCGACAACCAGTCCGACATTAACAACATGCTTGGCGCACACTGCTACGGCCCAGGGACCTACAAGTGTCCCGTGTGGTCACAAGGATACTACGAATACTCCGACGTCAATGCCAAGAAAAACGTCATCAAGGCTATGTTGAATGAAAGTTGGCAACTTGCTGGAATGTATAACTATACATGGGTCATGAACGGCTTGGACGGCTATAGCAGCAGCGTCACATACTCCAACTCCGCCACCCAGGACAACGCCAAGGCCGTGAACCCTTACATGCAGCAACTTCTCGCCTCAGGTAGCTACAACGGTCCTGCAGGTTTTGTCTTCATGGACTACTGTTGCGACGGCGACAACTCGGGCTATTACGGCCTGAGCCTCACCAAGGAACTTATCAACCACAACTTCCGCTACACGATGTCCAAGCAGGGCGACCCCATCTATGACAACAGTGGCAACCTCTATGTCGCCCCCAAGGGTCAGGACATGATGTGGAAGGCTAAGACCTACAGCGTGACAAGTCCCAGGAATGCCAGCGAGGCAAATGCCGTCTCTGGTCCCTCCAGATGGTTCAACATTGACTTTGACGACTCCGCATGGGAGACAAGGGACTATCCCACAGGCTCTGGCAAGGATTCTCCATACTTTTCCGCATGGGACGGAGAGTACAATGTCCTCTTCATCCGTCGCGAGTTCTATGTCAGCCACGACCCAAGCATTGACTCCTACACTCTCTACTTCTGCCACGACGATGACTGCAAAATCTATCTCAACGGCAGAAGCATCAAGAGCGAGACAGGCTGGATTGGCTCCTATTCAACCTACACCATTCCCTCCAGCAGGCTGAACATTGGTCGAAATGTCCTTGCCATCCGTCAGCAGCAAGGAACTGGCGGCGCATATTTTGACTGCGGCATTCTTTGCAAGGAAGGCACTAAGGCTTCCCTCAAGCTCTCGAGCGACAAGTGGCATACCTTTGTCGCACCAGGGCACAATGTCGATTTCAGCACAACAGACGTCAAAGCCTATAAGATAGTAGAAATTGTGGATGGCGACCCAACGTATGCAAGGACAGAGGAAGTCACCGTCGTGCCAGCAGACGAAGCTGTCGTCGTTCGTTCCGATAATGGCGCAGGCACTTATCAAATCCCCGTCACTGCGGACACAAATTCCTTCGAAGACAATCTCTTGAAAGCAACCCTTAGCCCGCTTGAAGTGACACAAGAAAACACCATCTACAGCATTGCCCTCCAGGAGGACGATATCTCTGGTTTCTTCCCCGTAATGCCAGGTACAACTGTGCCTAAGGGTAGCGGCTACCTCGACCTCAGTGACAGTAGCGTCAAGCCCGACTACATCCTTCTTGACCTCGACTATGAGACTGGAATTGAATCAATTCAAAATACAAAATACAAAATTCAAAATGGAGATGCTGCTATCTACAATCTCCAAGGCCAAATGGTAAATGGTAAATGGTTAAATAGTAAATTTCAGCGGGGAGTTTACATTGTCAACGGGAAGAAAGTCCTCTACTAATCATTTTACCCATCTCGCCATAGCTTAGCCAGCTTCTACCCAGCGATCACTCTGCTTCTACCCAGCGATCACTCTGCTTCTAAGCATACTCAAAGGGCTGGGTAGAGTATGGGTAGAGTATGGGTAGAGCGAGCCTGGAGTATGCCTGCACTATGGGTAGAGCGAAGAAGTGCGAGTTAAGGGGTAAAGAGGATTTTCTTGCTGCCAATGATGTAAAGTGAAGAATTATGGGTGAAGAATGAGGGATTATACGACCTTGAAAATCATAGATGGCAGACGCCCCATTTTCACTTTTCATTCTTCCCTTTTCCCTTTTTATCTGCGAGGAACATTCCAACGAGAATCAGGACTGTTCCGAGGAGGAACCATACCGTGATGCGTTCGCCAAGTACGGTCCATGCACACAGGATAGCTACAACGGGATTGAAATAGACATAGTTCGTGGTGACTACGGCTCCGAGGTGGCGTATGACCCAACCCCACAGATAGAAGCAGAGCGTTGAGGCGATGGCTCCAAGGAAGAGCAGCTCCAACAGGATGCCAGGTTGCAGGAGCGTCTGCAGTGGCGGCCATTCGGGATAGACGATGTAGTAGGGTATCATCGTGAGCAGACCGTAGAAGAAGAGCTTGCGGGTGATGAACAATGTGTCGTAGCGCTTGCAGGCAGGAATCATCAGCAGACTATAGGCAGCCCAGCAGAGGCAGGCGGCAAAGGCCAGTGCATCGCCCGTGGGGGAGAGGTGGAGCACGAAATGTCCGTTCAGTTCCACGATAGCCACACCGATAGCAGCCAACAGACTGCCGACTATCTGTATGCCTCGGAGACGCTGGTCGCGATAGAAGATGGAGATGAGCAGGGCTGCAAACAGGGGACAGAGACATACGATGAGGGCCGTATTGGTGGTTGTCGTGTAGTTCATTGCGGCATTCTCGGTCAGGAAATAGAGCGAGCCGCCCGTCAGTCCCAGTCCAATCATGAGCAGTTCGTCCTGCCAATTCTGCGCGAACCATCGGAAAGGTTTTTTGAAGGCTGCAATCCCTAGCAGCCCGACATACGCGATGATGAAACGCAACGTGAAAATCTGTGCTGGCGAAAGTCCGCTCAGCAGCAACAGCTTCGTGAAGACGAACGTGGAACCCCAGATGGCTACAACCAGGAAGGCCACAAAGTGATAGAGTATCTGTTTCTGCATAGGGTGTTACGGCATTGTGGAGGTGACGGCATCAAGCCGGATGTTGCTGACATTGATGTCAGGTCCCCAGAACTCAAGATTATCTCCTTGGGGAAGTTGGAGGGGTGCTGAGAAGCTATACAAACCGTCGTCGATGAAGACTTCAACCGAGGTGCGGTCAACATAGACATCCATCGTGAGCGAAAGACTCGTGGGGTCTTGCGGCGAATAGAACTGACCGTTCAAGGTGTTGCGGTTGAGGTCGTAGTCGATGATGTTGTGTCCGTTGAGCCGCAAGCCTGCACTGGTGGCGTAGGAGAGGGTGAGGGTGGCACGGAGATGAAGTCCAAGACCCTCTAAATCTCCCTTAAAGGGAGACTTCTTGTTTAGAATCTCATTGACTTCGTGTTCGCTCAGGGTTTTGTCGCTGGCGTAAAGAGTTTTAAGCAAAGAGGCAACTTCCTTGATGGGCTTGCTGACGAGGCGGATGCCGTCCTTTGTGGTGCGCAAGGTCAGTTCGGTGGGCAGCAGCATCTGTCCTCGGAAAGGCATCCCCTGATGGTCGATGTTAGCCCAGCCAATCTGTATGCGTCGGCCATCGGGCGTATGGTTGAAGGTCTGTGCAGCATAGATAGCACCCGTCGAGAAACGGTGCTTGCCACTCTCGGGCGTGAAGGTCTTGCCATCAAAGCGGCCTATCATATAGGTATTGCTTGCGCCAAGCATCACCCAACGTATGTCACTCGGATTGCCATCCACAGGCAGCGGGAAGAGGTCGGGACACTCCCAGAAACCGTTCACGTGGCTCTTGTAGGTCCAGTCCCTAAGGTTCGTGGAGGTGTAGATGCTGTGGCCATTGCGTTCGTTTAGAACAAGTACCCAATGACCTTTGTCTGTTGTCTGTTGTCCATTGTCTGTTGTCCACCAGAACAGTCTTGGGTCGCGGGTGTCATGTGTCTGCCACTTGTCGTGCGAGTCGATGACGGGATTGCCCTCGTACTTGTGGAGCGTCATGCCTCCATCCAGGCTGTAGGCGATGCATTGCACTTCACGGTCGCTGCGGTCCGCTGTATAGGCATAGACGAGAGGAGGATTGTTCTTTGTGCCGAAGCCCGAAGTGTTGTCTTTGTCGAAGACGGCAGAGCCGCTGTACATCGTGCCGAGGGTGTCGGGAAAGAGCACAGGAGCCTGTTCCGTCCAGTGCAACAGGTCGGGACTCGTGGCGTGTCCCCAGGTCATGTTCTCCCATTCGCGCTCGAAGGGATTATGCTGATAGTAGAGATGGTAGAGTCCGTCGTGCCAGATGCAGCCGTTAGGGTCGTTGAGCCAGCCCCGACGGGATGTGAAGTGGAACTGCGGACGGTTCACCTCGTGATACATCTCTTGGGCATCGCGTATGGTGTCTGCCTGATAGACTTGTGCAAGTGCCTCTTCTGGTCCGTCGTAAGTGATGGTCAGCGTCTTTCCTTTGTATGCTGTGAGGTCCTTGAAGACCCAATACTCAGGGCTGGCAGAAAGGCGTGCCACCACGCTGAGGTCGTCCACGCCTTTCGCTTGGAAAAGCAGATGGTGTCTCGGTTCTTGTTGCGAGATGGGCAGGTTCAGGTACTTGCACTTCACCTTGAAGCTTAGCTCCGCAGCCTGGACAGACAATAGACAACAGACAACGGAAAACAGACAGCAGATAATGGACTTTCGCATAATGAATTATTTTATCTTATAACCTTGAACCTTATAACCTTATAAACTTTTACCTTCTAACCTTCTTCGGTATCAGCGTCGCTGCCAGTATCGTCATGAGTGGACTTAGGTAACAGAAGAAGCAGAACGGAGCATAGACCAGTGTGGAGACACCAAGGACGTGGCTTTGTGTCATGCCGCAGGTGTTCCAGGGAATCAGGACAGAGGTTACCGTCGCACTATCCTCACAGGTTCGGCTGAGCAGACGGGGTTCCAGTCCGTACCGCTTGTATGTCGGACCGAACATGGTGGCTGAGAGGATGATAGACAGGTACTGGTCGGCAGAAACCACATTGAGGAACACACCTGTGAAGGCTGTAGTGGCTACCAGGGAGACAACGCCCCTGACCAGACGGATTAGCGCCTGCATGATGGTTTCCAACATTCCCGTAACCGTCATGGCAGCGCCAAAGAGCATCGCACAGATGATGAGCCAGATGGTGTCCAACATACCTGCCATGCCGCGTGTGGCAAACAGGTCGTTCAGTTCGGGCACTCCCGTATCCAGATTGGTCTTGCCATAGACCACAATCAGAGCTCCACGCAGTCGCTGAGAGAAGCCCTCGAGGTCTGCACCTGCAATCTCGTCGAGCAGGGTTCCCTGGGTGAAGGCTGCCGTCAGTGCACCCATCAGCGTAGCCAGGAAGAGTACTACCATCGATGGCAGACGCATGGCAATGAGCACTCCCGTAAGCAGGGGAACCACCAGCAACCAGGGTGAAATGAAGAAAGTCTGCTGCAACGTGTGTTGCACCATCGTCACGTGTTCCGAAGCGGCTGGTTCATGCCATAAGCCTTCAAAGGTAAATATCAATAATGTGATGAGGAAGGTGGGGACGGTGGTGTAGAGCATGTAGCGGATGTGCGTGAAGAGCGGTGTTCCTACGGTACTGCTTGCCAGCACGGTAGTGTCGGAGAGGGGAGATATCTTGTCGCCAAAGTAAGCGCCCGAGATGATGGCTCCTGCCGCCCAGCCCTCGTGGAAGCCCAAAGCCTGACCTATGCCCATCAGGGCGATGCCTATGGTGGCGATGGTGGTCCACGACGAACCGGTTATCACGCTCACTAAGGCACAGATGGCACAGGCAGAGACCAGGAACCACTGGGGCGACATGATCTGCATACCATAATATATTAATGTGGGGACGATGCCGCCCACCATCCACGAACCGCCCAGAGCACCGATGAGCAGCAGGATGATGATGCCGCCGCTGACGCCTCCTATCTTGTCGGCAAGGGCTTTCTCGAAGTCGGCCCAAGTGATGACCTTCCTTAATAGACCTATGCTCAGACAGACAGCCGTCGCCACAATGAGCGAAATCTGCGAGGCTCCAGCCAGCGTCTCATCGCCAAAGATGGAGACAACAATAGAAATGAGTGCCACCAGTAACACCAGTGGCACACATGATAGCCAGAGAGGAAGAAGGCGATTCACCTTAACCTTTTTACCTTTTCACCTTTTTACCTTTTCACCTTTTTATGCTACTTTATTCAGCTTCTTGATGATGGAGAAGATGAAGATAGCTGCCAGGAGGCAGATTGCCATCAGCGTTCCCCATACGATGGTGAGGTCCATGCCCCACATGTGGCCAGGAATGCTCACCAGCTTGTTGCCAATGGCTGTTGCAACAAACCAACCGCCCATCATCATGCCCTTGTACTTCACAGGAGAAACCTTCGTGACGAATGCAATGCCGATGGGTGAGAGTAACAGCTCAGCAAAGGTAAGAATCAGGTATGTCCTAACCAACAGAGTCGGAGCTACATTGGCTTGATGAATATGGTTTACTGGGTCAGCAGCAGGAAGTCCCACAGAATCTACTGCAAGCAGCAGATAGGCAATGGCTGCCACGAGCATACCCAAGCCAATCTTAACAGGATCCTTCGGCTCCTTACCCTTGCTGCCCAACCAGCTGAAGAGTGCAACGCTGACGGGTGTCAGAATCACTACGAAACAGGGGTTGAAGTGCTGGAAGATAGGTGCGGAAATGGCAGTTTCAACACCTGCGCCAGGAACCATGTTGAAGAGGAAAGCCGCAGCACCTGCTATCATCAAGCCTGCCAGGACGCGGGCAATGCCCTTTGACTGGAAGATGCCAAACAGACCATATACGATGAAGATGACAGCCAGAAGGTTGCGGACATCGAACATCATGCTCTCGACACCTGTTGAGGTCGTGGCCGTATATTCGTCTGCAAACCAGGTAAGGGTAAGACCGTTCTGGTGGAAGGCCATCCAGAAGAAGATAACCACTGCAAAGACAAGGCAGAGGCAGACAATGCGCTCCTTCGTGTCGTTCTCGGAAGGAATAGTTGTTTCTTGCAACTTATCTGTGGTGACGGCCTTTTTGGTTGTGCCAATGACATGGGCGAAGGTCTTCTTGCCTAAATAATAAATCAGGATGGAACCTATCACGCTCACACAGGCAACAGCAAAGGCGAAGTGGTAGGAGTCGGCCTTACTGTAGTCCAGCGAATTCTGTGCCCATTCCATAATCTTGATGGCAGCCGTGGGAGCAAACAGGGCACCGATGTTGATGGCCATGTAGAAGAGCGAGAAGCCACTGGCACGCTTGTCTGCAAATTCGGATGTGTTGTAAAGGTCGCCCACCATCACCTGCAAGTTGCCCTTGAACAGACCCGTTCCCAGTGATACCAGCAACAAGCCTGCCACCATCGCTACGATAGCTGGAGTGGCGCCGCCCATAGGAACAGACAGAATCAGATAACCAAAGAACATTATCATGATGCCAGTCACCACCATCTTGCTGTAACCGTACTTGTCGGCCAGCATTCCGCCAAACAGAGGCAGCAGATACACTACGAACAGGAAGTTGGAGAATGTCTCGCTGGCCCAACCAGAGTCGAAGCCGAAGTTGTCGTGCAGGAAGAGCACGAACACGGCCAGCATGGTGTAGTAACCGAAACGCTCGCCGGTATTGGCAAGTGCCAAAGTCCAAAGTCCCTTTGGTTGACCCTTGTAGAACAACAGAAGAAAGCAGAACCAAATCGCGAATAGTCCCACAATCATGGGAGTAGATAGTACTTCAAACATAGTTAATTTTGATTTAAGTTAATTATTTGCGTGCAAAGATACGAAAAAAATGAAGAATGAAGAATGAAGAATAAAGAATTATTTCTAAATTTGCAGTGAAATTAGTCCTAAACAACTAAACGACCAAACGACCAAAGTAATGAAACCAAGAATCGTTAGCTGTCTGAAAGGCTACACCAAGGAGACTTTCATGAAGGACCTGATGGCGGGTATCATCGTGGGCATTGTTGCCTTGCCCCTTGCTATCGCCTTTGGTATCGCCAGCGGCGTGACGCCCGAGAAGGGCATCATCACAGCCATCGTGGCAGGTTTCCTCATCTCCTTGCTGGGCGGAACGAAGGTACAGATAGGCGGACCGACAGGAGCCTTCATCGTCATCATCTACGGCATTGTCAACAATCCCGAGTACGGACTGCAGGGCCTCCTCATCGCCACCATCCTGGCTGGCGTGATACTCATTGCCCTTGGCGCTTTCCGCTTAGGAGTCGTCATCAAGTTCATTCCTTATCCTATTATTATAGGCTTCACGGCAGGTATCGCCCTGACCATCTTTACCACACAGATCAGCGACATCCTCGGACTGACCCAGACCGCTGTGAGTACCACAGGAGAGACTATCCGCATTCCCCTGAAAACACCCGGCGACTTCATCGGAAAATGGATATGCTATGCGGAGAACATCGGGACGTTCAATCTCTGGAACTTCATCATCGCCATCGGTTCCCTACTCGTCATCATCTTCTCTCCCAAACTGTTGAAGAAGTTGCCTGGCTTAGGCAAGATTCCTGGTTCGTTATGGGGCATCTTGCTTGGAACCGTTGCCGTGCTCATCATGAAGCATTATGGCATCGAGGGCATCGACACCATAGGCGACCGTTTCCACATCCAGGCTCAGTTGCCCGAGATGGTCGTGCCTCGTATCACCTTTGAGCTCTTCCAACAGCTCATGCCTGTCGCCTTCACCATTGCCATCCTCGGAGCCATCGAGAGTCTGCTCTCTGCCACCGTAGCCGATGGTGTTATCAGTGACAAGCACGACTCGAACATGGAACTCATCGCCCAGGGCGTAGCCAACATGGTGACGCCCCTCTTCGGAGGCATACCCGCCACGGGAGCTATCGCCCGCACCATGACCAACATCAACAACGGCGGCCGCACCCCTGTGGCTGGCATCATCCACGCCGTCGTGCTGCTTGCCATCCTGCTCCTGCTCATGCCCTACGCTGAGTACATTCCGATGGCATCCCTCGCTGCCGTGCTCGTCATCGTCAGCTACAACATGAGCGGCTGGCGCACCGTGCGTGGCCTGCTGAAGAACCCCAAGAGCGACGTCATCGTGCTCTGCGTCACCTTCTTCCTGACCGTTGTCTTCGACCTCACCATCGCCATCGAGGTGGGACTCATCCTGGCGTGCGCCCTCTTCATGAAGCGCATCATGGAGACCACCGAAATCTCCGTCATCCGCGACGAGATAGACCTGGGCGATGCATCCGATATGGCGATGCACGAAGAGCATCTCGTCATACCCAAAGGCTGTGCCGTCTATGAGATAAACGGTCCCTACTTCTTCGGCATCGCCAACAAGTTCGACGATCTCATGGCAAACATCGGCCACGACCGTCCAAAGGTCCGCATCATCCGTATGCGCAAGGTGCCGTTCATCGACTCTACGGGCATCCACAACCTGCAGAACCTCATTGAGATGAACCACGAGGAGGGTATTCACGTCATCCTCTCGGGCGTCAATCCAAAGGTGCACAGCCAGCTCCAGAAGGCCCGTTTCTACGACCTCATGGAGAGCGACCACATCTGTCCACACATCGACGTCGCCCTCGCCAAAGCAAGAGAGTTCTTAAGTAAATTAAAAGTGAAAAATGTATATTGCTGTTGCAGGAAACATAGGAAGCGGTAAGACCACCCTGACCGAGATGCTCGCCAGTCACTACCATTGGGAGCCCAAGTTCGAGCAGGTAACCTTCAATCCATACTTGGAGGACTACTATCGCGACATCAACCGTTGGTCGTTCCCCATGGAAGTGTTCTTCCTGAAGGAACGCTTCCGTGATATCCTCGAGATGCAGGCCAGCGGCAGGGACACCATCCAGGACCGTAGCATCTACGAGGGCGTCTATGTCTTCGTCGCCAACAACAAACGCATGGGGCACCTCAGCGACCGCGACTTCGAGACCTACATGGAACTCTTTTCACACATGACCGACATCATCCGCTACCCCGACCTCATGATATACCTGCGTGCCAGCATCCCCCACCTCGTCGCCAACATACAGAAACGCGGCCGCGACTGCGAACAGGCCATACAGCTCGAATACCTCAAAGGACTCAACGACCTCTACGAGGACTTCATCTACAACAAATACAAGGGCAAAGTGCTCACCATCGAGGTCGATGACATCGACTACCAGCACAACCCCAAGGACTTCAAAGACATAACAGACAAAATCGACGGACTGCTCTACGGCATGTTCCCACTTGAAGTTAATTCATAATTCATAATTAACAATACATAATTCATAGCGGTAGAAAATTCTTCATTCTTCATTATTATGCATATTGCCATTGCTGGAAACATTGGGTGCGGCAAGACCACCCTCACCAAGTTGCTCGTCAAGCGTTACGGCTGGACGCCGCGTTTCGAGCCAGTAGAAACAAACCCATATCTCGACGACTTCTACCAGGACATGAACCGCTGGAGCTTCAACCTCCAGGTCTATTTCCTCAACAAGCGCTTTCGCGACGTCGTGGAGATCTCCAAGAGTAAGGACACCATCATCCAAGACCGCACCATCTTCGAGGACGCACGCATCTTTGCCCCCAACCTGCATGCCCAGGGCTACATGAGCGACCGCGACTTCAACAACTATAGCGAGCTCTTCGATCTCATGATGTCGCTCGTCGGACTGCCCGACCTGATGATATACATCCGCAGCTCCATCCCCAACCTCATCGCACAGATTGCCAAGCGTGGCCGCGACTACGAACAGAGCATCCGCATCGACTACCTCAGCGGTCTGAACGACCGTTACGAGGAATGGATAAAGAGCTATCTTGGGAAACTCATCATCGTCGATGGCGACAACCTGAAGTTCGAGTCCAGCGTCGCAGACTTCCAGCGCATCACTGAGCAAATCGATGCCAAGCTCTACGGCCTCTTCCCGGAAGAATAACTTGATTTAGTTCTCCCTCCCTAATTTTTTTTTCGATTTTAATGTCACAATGTCATACTTGCTGATTGTCAGCTCATTATGGTGTGACATTGTGACATTAAATTCCGAAAATCGCGCAAAAACACGCAAAAATCGCAAGATTTTCAACTCACTAGTAAATTCCTGTGTTTGCTTACAGATTGTAATAAAGAAAAAAACAGGAATAACTCTTTTGGCGTTTGTAGCTCTTTCAGTGCTTTTGAGCTAAGTACTATGCCTTGCCTTTAAGAACAGGCATACGTCCAAGCCATAGCCCTTATCACATAACTACGTTATTACAAACGTCCAAAAGCAAAAACATCGCTTCGCTAAAAAATGTTTTTTAGGCTTGAAAAGCCGGTGTTTTTGCTCACAAAGTATGTGATGGATCTGGTAAGAGACAAAGATTCGAGGTAGATATTTTTATCTGCGAGCTTGCTCACAAGGAAAAATAGTTACCTTGAATATTATAAGGACTGTAAGTCCGACACATACTGAAGTGAGAGTTTTTATGGTTTTTGTGTAAATCTAAACACAGGGTTCGTGTGATTTTCAAAGGCACTTACGTAAGATTCCCACGAAGGGAATAAAACATTCCCACGTTGGGAACAAATGATTCCCCCCGTGGGAATAAAATAAAGACTTCAGGTACTTCAATAAAGAACCTTTTTCTTGTCCTTAATATAGATACCGCGAGGCAATTTTGCTCCGCCTGCGCCTGAGCTTTGCGATGAATTTTGAATTTTTGCTCCGCGACTACAATCGCGCCTTGGTTCTAAAGAATCCAAGAATTTTGAATTATCAATGCGTCTGCCCTGAAGGTCATACCATTTATCATTTATCATTTGTCCTTTATCATTTAGACGCTGCGCGTCGCCAACGCCTGTTCTATGGTCTTTCAGCATGATTTCCATTTTCTCTTTCGGAGTTCTGTCTCCTCCCTGGCTGACGGGGTCTTCCCAGCTTACTATCAGATAGGCTCGCAGTGCACCGATGAGAACAGCATCCTTTCCCGTTTCCGCAGAGGTGGTAATACTGCAGTCGGGCGTGATGTCGATGATTTCGACGTAATAACCCTCTGGCTCCTGGAACTCCTCACGACTGTACGAACCGATGAATGAAATACCCTCTATGGAGGCGACATCTTGGGTCAGTCCCTCCAAGTCCAAAGTCCCTGGGTCGATGCTAAAGTCCTCACTCGGTACAATAATATAAGGTACACGCGCCTGAGGCTGAAGTTCCTGCTCGAAGATAATCTTTCCGTCCTCAACCCTGTCCAGCCTGTAGTATTTCCCCTTGCTTGCATCAGGCTCCGTCGGCAGGATAATCGTC